>NZ_JAIZBG010000001.1:2837500-3100000 GCF_022267325.1 Leptospira sanjuanensis | reverse complement strand
TACTCGTGTTGAGAATACTCTTGAGTTTCTGAAATTCTAAATCAGCGTGAGGCATAGATATTCTGTCAATACTACAGGAATTACGAGGTTCGTCAAGGGTTTGGGAATATTCTAGGATCTGAAAATGGCAAAGTATAACTTGACATCGAAAGGAATTGAATCTGAAAAGAAACTTCCCGCGTTTTTTCCGGTCTTATTTAAGTAATGGAAAATCAGTTGTCTCGTTTTCTTATCTTTCTTTCCGTATTTACCCTCATCATCGCGTTGGGTTACACGTATACGGGTTTTCGTTTGATTCCGGCTTTAGGGACTCAAGCTTGGATTTCTTGGCTCGCCTGGGGTTTGATCTTATTATTCACCTTGAGCATTCCGGTCAGTTATTACATCAGCTTGACTTCGCGTCAGGAATCGGTTCAAACCGCGTTTTCCTATCTCGCCTTTACGGGGTTAGGTTTTTTTACGATCTTATTCAGTCTCGTTTTGTTGAAGGATATAACCGCAGCATCGATCGGAGGAATCACGACATTCCTTCCTATGTCCGAATCCGGAACGGAAGCGACCGGGGTCGACCTAATCGAAAGAAAAGAATTTTTAAACCGACTTCTCAGTTTTTCCGTGATCGGGCTTGCGGGCGGATTGACGGGGATCGGATTTTATCAGGCGCATCGCAAACTGAAGGTGATTTCCGTCGACGTCGTAGAGGAGAATCTGCATTCTTCCTTGGACGGTTTTCGGATCGTCCAAATCTCGGACATTCATATCGGACCTACGATCAAAAAGGGATTTCTCGAATCGGTGGTAAGAAGGGTCAACGAACTCGAACCGGATCTTGTCGCGATTACGGGGGATTTGGTCGACGGACCTGTGAGCAAACTCGGGCATCATATCACTCCGCTCGCGGATCTGAAATCCAAACACGGAACCTTCTTCGTAACCGGAAATCACGAATACTATTCGGGCGCTCTTTCCTGGATCCGAGAATTGCAGAAACACGGCATTCAAGTTTTGTTAAACGAAAATCAAATTCTCGAACATGGAAAGGCGAACGTGACTCTCGCGGGTGTGACCGATCTCAAAGCGGGAACGATCATCGCAGAACATAAAACCGATCCGCATCAAGCGATGAGAGGCGGAGAACGATCGGACTATAAGATTCTTCTTGCACACCAGCCGAACAGCGTCTTTGAAGGAGCGGCCGCCGGATTCAATCTTCAGCTTTCCGGTCATACGCACGGCGGACAATATTTTCCGGGAAATCTTCTGATCTATCTCGCGCAGAAGTTCGTCGCCGGTTTGCATAAGCACAAGGACACTTGGATTTACGTGAGCCGAGGCACCGGATATTGGGGACCGCCGATTCGACTCGGCGCACCATCCGAAATCAGCGTAATTCATTTGAAGAAGAATGCGTAACCGATTCTTTTTCCACTCGTAGTAAGATCGAAAAAAAACGAAACGCCGGGAAGGAATCCGATTCGGAAACTTTTCCGGAAGGCGTCTTCATCCGATATTCTAAACAAGAGCTTAGAATGGAGGGCGATGATGGTTTCGGGGCGAACCGGACAACAAAGAATTCTAACGTTAGGAATCGTTCTCCTTTTCGTCTTCACGTCCGTTGCCTGCGGAAAGAAGAATAAGAACGCTCCTAAAAAGGAAACTTCCAAAACGATCGGTTCCAAAAAGAAAGAAGATCTGGACTTGGAACCGGAATTGAAGGAAAGAAAGTTCTTTCAAGAAGACGCACAGGGGCAGCCGAAAAAATACGTCGAGTCCGAAGAATCGCACTCGGACGAAAATCACCCCTCATCTCCCAAAAAGGAAACGAAATCATTATCCGCATATGTAGGTTCGTCCCCCGGATGCAAAAGCGGCAATTGTAAGGACGGAAGCGGGATTTACGTCTACGATTCGGGCGAAGCGTATTCCGGAAGTTTCAAAAATGATAAGCGACATGGTTTCGGGAATATACACTACCGCGACGGCGACAAATATTCCGGTTATTTTCAAAATGACAAGAAGGTAGGGACCGGAACGTATCGATTCGCAAACGGCGCCGTTTTTAGCGGAAGGTTTTTCGACGACGGAGAAAGCGCCGAAGGTTTTTTAACGATCGGTAAAAAGAAAAAGGAATGTTCCATCATCCGCAATAAGATGAATTGCAATAGATAGAAAATATTCAGTTTTTATAAAGTTCTGAGTCCGAAATACGGTTAGGTCTGCTTTTTCCGCAGTTCGCAGATTTTGACGGTGAAGTGGCGTATATTTCTCTCCTCTGCCGAGTTTGTTGAACCTTAGGCTCGGCAAAGAGGAGAGAACGTCGAGATGTTATCCGAGTTGGTTTTGAAATTCCAATGCCATCGATTGTGAATCTGCGGCTCCTGTGAGAGCAGCCTTTTGAAGAATATGATTTCTGAATTCTTTTGGAGGTTTTCCCGCAAATTTCAAACAAGCTCTTCGAAAAGAGGAAGGCGAATTGAAACCGCTTGCGAGAGCTACTTCCAAAAGATTGATTTCAGGCCGTTGCTGGATCATTTTTCCGGCTTCTTCCAAACGATGAAAACTCAAGAAGTCCGTAAAGCTGAGATCCTTATAATTGTTCAGATAATAGGAAGCTTGATGAAGAGAAACTCCGATATACGCGGAAAAATCGGACAAACGAATTTCTTCGTCTAAATATTCGCGGTCTTCCACGAATTTCTGAATTCTAGTTTCGATTCGATCGATGTCGAGACGTTCCACTAAATTCTTAGAACCGGGCGTTTGCAGAGTTTGTGCCTTTGAATCCTCGGATTTAGCTTCCATCAACTCGCTGGAAAAGCCCACCTTCCAGAAATCGGGATGATTGTATTCCAGAATAAAGAAATAAACCACGAAGAATCCCGTAAATGAAAGCGCGGTCATCATCACCAAAGGAGATTGAATCGCCATTCCGTATGTGTGAATGAGAAGCGCGGTGCATAATATAAAGTTCTGAATCGGATAATTGAGATAAATCCGTTTCATCTTGTTTTTGATGATAAAGCTCAAAGTCAAAATTCCCGCGGACATCTGAAGAAGAAAAAGAACGGTTTTTCCGAAATAGACGATCGAAAGTATATCTCCCATCATAAACGAAGTAAGAAAGACGATCGGAAAAGACGCGAATGTAAAGAGGCAATAACGGAGAGGATTCCGGAGAACTCCGAAAAGATGCATCACATACAATGTGGAAACGATCGAAGCAGTTACCGCAAATCCGTAATAATAGGAGAAAAATATCCGATATTCGAGGTTGAGCGGACTGTTGATGAAGGTAGTCATCAGCGTAATCGCTTTGCCGTGACCTATAATCAAAAAACAAACACAGGTCAAAAAGATCCCGCGCACGAGGTTTAAACGATCCTTCTGGGCTTTGTAAATACCCTTGTAAAAACCGGAAAGTCCGGTTAAAAAGCTGATTACGATACTGGCTGAATACAGATATTCTAAATAGCGGTTAAAACCGTCCTTTAACAAAGTAATATAGACTAAAAGATTCGAATCTGCGAAAAAAATCATCCCTCACTCCTGCTCATCCTCTTCCTAATACCCAGATTTATTTGGACGTTTAGAAAGCTATTTCTAATGTGGTACGCTTAAAAATTTATTTCTTCATTTAGAAGCGACGCAACGAATTCCGAATGTGCCTGAATTTTGCCGATTTGGATTCGCAAGATTTGAACGACAAAGGAATAAGTTGTTGATAAGAAGTTACTTCGTTATAAAGCAAAAGTCTTTTCATGATATAAGTTGAATTAAATAGAAAAATCGGAATGTATATCGTATAAAATGTTATTTTAAAGAACGAAATAAATCATGAATTTTTTATGTCAAATTTTGTTAAACGAAATGGCTCCGCTTTCAAAAAGTCTTGTTTCAGTCCGATCTATAATCGTTCTAATCTTTAATAAAGAAGAAAAAGTCGCGTTGTGTGAAACCGTAACTCGAATTCTATTTTTATCGAATTCTTATTTTAAAAAAAATTTAATATCTATATTTAATATATTCGAAGTTATAAAAAAAGAAAATGGAAAATCCGGTCAAATTGACGGGTCCATTCTGCGGCAATCTTTGCCTGGTTTCGAGGATTTTGTTTCAATTTGACAATAAAAAGAAATGATCCGATGACATGTTTCCTCCGCCATCGGAAGCAGATGCCACTTTCAAAAAGCTGAATGTGTTTTTCGGCCAAAGCCTGAAAACAACCTCGTGAATATCTCGCAATCTATAGACTGAAAGGATGTTCAACATATATTCTGGTATTCTTTTTTTAACGAAGTCGTTGATCGATTCCGTAAAGAAGTCATGTAAGATCTTTATGATTATAGATCGAATACTGAATTCGGTTAACAATTTTAGCAAAAAATTATTTCGGGAGAAGCGATCCTTAAAAAGATGACCGTAGAATCAAGAAACGAACGTATCTATAAAAATAAACGTTCGTTCAAAATACAAACGGCGGTTTCTTATACGAAAAAAATCTCCCGGGGAATGAGTTCCCGCTAAAAAGCCGAATTCTCGGAAAAGTTGGAACATTTAAACAAAGATATTGGGCGCAAATCGTATCTCTTCATGTGAAAAGAATCCTTTCGACGATCGAAGTGAAATGTCGGAACACTGTGTGTTTCCAAGTAAAAATAAAACTATAGAAAGTTTGGATTTTAGAGTTTGTGCAGATGGATGTGTTTATGATGTTGTTTGACCTATTTAGGGATTTCGTTTTATTCAGCGATCAGGCTTCTCCGTATTTAATTTGTATCCACGCGGGTTCGATCGCTCTGAGTTTTATCACCGGTGTCTCCGAGATTTATAGATTCAAAAAGAGTGAAATGAATCTGACTCGCGGCCTTGTCGCGCTGAGTGTTTGCGGTTGTCTCATTTTAAACACGGCCGCTATCAACTTTCTTGTCTCTCCCGCTTTAGTAAATCCCGCCTTTTATCATCGTATTTATTTCGGTTTTTATTACGGAATCAACGTGCTTCCTTGTCTTTGGGGGATGTTTTATACGATCTATCTTTTGGGGCTTTTGAAAAAACCGGAAGTATATTGTATCCGTGCTACGATCAGTTTGCCGATCGTTTTGATTCTCGCTTTCGTTTTTCCCGATATGGATTCCTATACACGTTTTGGCGACATCCTCGGTTTCGCGATTCAAGGAACCACCGGTGTTTGGGGTCTTTATGCGATCTTCCGTTTAAAAAAATCAAAAATTTATTTCAATTACCCGGCTATGAACGCGATGATGTGTGTCACTTTCCTGCTCCACTATTACGGCGTTTCCATACGTTCGGCGGATCTGATGCTGATCGCTTGTATGATTCCAGGGCATATCGTGGTTTACTTCTTCGTTTTGGAATATAATTTCCCCGGATTTACCTGGAGAGAACAAGATCAACTCCGTAGTTTCGGTCTTAAGTCGTTTTCAAACGATCCGAGCGAAGAGATTATCGAAGAAAAGATTCAAAGAAGGAATCTGATGGAAGGCGTGAATCTACAAGTGATCGAAAACCGGATCGAAAAGTTTATTAAAGAAAGGGAATATACGGACGAGGATCTACGTCTACCCGATTTCGCGGCATATCTGGGTCTGACTGTCCATCAGACCTCCTTCTATCTGAATCAATACAGGAAACTCAATTTTCCCGAATTTATCAATTATCACCGTATGGAGGAGGCAAAGAAGATGATTCTCGATCAGACTCATTTGAATCTTTTGGAGATTGCGTTGGCCTGCGGATTTAATTCTCCTTCTTCGTTTCACCGTGCTTCGATTAAGTTTACGGGAATTCCTCCGCGGGATTTAAAAAAGGAAATTCAAAGAAAGGCTTTGACGGAAGTCGCGTTCGAACTTCAGGAAAACACCGGTTAAAATAGATTGGGATCGGGGAAGCTATGACTGTGATAGAATTTCTAAAAGGCTTCGTATGATTGCACGAAGCGGCGCCGACTTATTTGATCCGCGTTCACGCGACGCGATCGTTATGAGTTTTTTCGGGGGAATTTCCGATTTTATCGTTTCGAAGTAGCGAAACGAATGTTAGGGGAGACGGTGATTTAAGTTTGTTGGAAATCGTTTTGATGTGCGGTTTTAATTCCACCGCTTCCTTTCATCGAGCTTCGTTGAAGTTTGCCGGAATTACTCCGAAAGAACCGGGAAAGAAAGTCAAAAATCGATTGGAAACCGTTTCCGGATGATCTTTAAGAAAAATCAGGGAGAATTCAGATGCAAGTGATTTTACCGTTATGGGATACGTTTGAACGCATCATATTTTTAGATGCGAATGTATCCCCTTTCTCAGCTTCCATGCAGGCGGCCGCATTGATTTTGACGCTTTTTTCGGGTTTCTCCGATTTATACAGACATAGAAAGGTTCGCATGAATCTGGCGCGAGCCGCCACTTCTTTGAGCGTGTTTGCGACTTTGGTTTGTTATAATGTAGCGACTTATTTTATAATTTCCCCGGCTCTTTACGAGCCGAGTTTGGGACATCGGATTTTTTTCGGAATATACTTAAGTATTTCATTATATAACATCATCTCTAGTTTATTCTATTATTTGCATGTGGCGGATATGTTCGAAAAACCGGAAAAATATTCGAACCTTCTTTTAATAGTGTTTCCCGTTTTATTTTCCGTAACTTATTTCTCGAAAAATCTTGTCTTCCCTATCTGTTTTACGAATGTTTTGATCATTGTCGCTCTCGGGGTAATGTCCTATTTCGTGGTTCGAACCGTTTATTTAAAAAAGGTTTCTAAAATCAATCTGAATTACGTCCTTTTTTGTTCGGTTCTAATAGGCGCGTACGGTTCTCGAATTTACGGAATCCAGGTTTTTTCCAGTGATATTTTAGTATTCGCTTATATGGCGTGTGTTTACGCTTTAATATACTTGTTTTTTTTGCAGTTTTATTTTCCGGGATTTAGTTGGAAGAGTTCTTCATTTCACAATGGAGAAGCAAAATTTGATTCGATTATTTTAACCGAAGAGAGCTACGACGATCATCTTGAAGCCAAGAGTTTACAGAAAAAAAATCTGCTCGAAGGCGTGAATTTGCAAATGATCGAAAATCGCGTAGAAAGATTTCTACAGGAAAAAGTTTTTCTGGATGATGAAATTCGTTTGCCGGATTTTGCGGCGTATCTGGGTCTTACGGTGCATCAGACTTCTTACTTTATGAATCAGTATAAGAAGTCGAATTTTCCGGAATTCATCAACTATCATCGGTTTGAAGAAGCGAAGAATATGATTCTTAAGGAATCGAATTTGAATCTTCTGGAAATCGCGTTAGCCTGCGGGTTTAATTCCCCTTCTTCTTTTCATCGGGCTTCGGTCAAGTTTGCCGGCGTTCCTCCGCGTGATTTAAAAAAACAAATTTATAAAACTGAATTAGATATTTCTTATGAACTTACGGAAAGACTTAGCGATTAAAGACGTATACGGCTCCGGCTTTCGTTTTCGCATTGTCTCCGGTCGGTGCAAGCGGGGAGGAAACCGTTTGTGAGCCTTTTTCTTCCGCCGCGCCGAGCGCGATGAGATCTCCGTACATCGCTAGGCTTCCGTATTCTCCGATGGGAGTACTTGGCCCGCCAGTGGCGTTGGAAACTTGATCACTTGGATCCGCATTGGAAGTTTTGATAAAAGAGCGATACATCCAATTCGTATCTTTTTGAAAGACGTAAACCGCTCCCGAATTCAAGGAACCGTTGTCGAGCGGATCGGGAAGAACGCCCTTGTTTAGGATCGTTTGGCCGGAGTTCGATTCGCGAGGAGAGGCGATTGCCACGGTATCGCCGTAAATGGCGACGGCTTTTCCGAACTGATCGTTCGCTTCCGCGTTAGGCGCCTTTAAGATTGCGATTTCCGACCAGTTGTTACCCGTTCGTTCAAATATATAAGCGGCGCCTTCGTTAGCGGATTGCCCGAACGCTCCGACAATCACCGTGTTTCCTGAAATTCCGACGGAAACACCAAACTGATCGCTCGCGTTCGCGTTCGACGCCTTGAGAAAGGCTTCGCGGGTCCATGTAGTTCCGACTCGTGTGAAAATTTGGGCGGCTCCTGAATTCGCAAATCCCGCATCGTCTTGACTGATTCCTACGATGATCGTATCGCCGGAGATTCCGATTTCAGATCCGAATCGATCGTTTGCGGCGGGATTTTGTGCTTTGAGATACGCTTCCTGGGACCATGTAGTTCCGACTCTTCTGAAAACGTAAGCCGCTCCGACGTTTGTTCCGCTGTTATCGGAACTCGCGTTCGAACCGCTTTGAATTGTCGGATCCAAACTTGCTTCGCGCGGAGATCCGACTACGATTGTGTCTCCGTCAATCGCGACAAAACGACCGAAGGAATCGTTTGCGTCCGCGTTGGAAGGTTTGAGAAACGCTTCAAAATTCCAAGTCGCTCCCGATCTGCGAAAAACGTAGGCTGCTCCGGAGGAAACCAGGGATTCGTTGGAGGAGGCTGTCGTAGAAATGAAATTCTGATTACTGTCTTCAAGAGGCGCGCCGATTACGATTGTATCTCCGGAAATAGCGACGCTAATTCCGAATACGTCGCTATTCGTACGCAACGGGGCGGTTAGATACGCTTCTTGTGACCATGTAGTTCCGACTTTTCGAAAAACGTATGCGGCGCCAGAAAACGCCGTGTCTCCGTATGCACCCGCAACGATGGTATCGTTGGAGATTCCTACGCTTACGCCGAGCGAGTGATTGAGAAGAAGATTGGAACCTTTCAGAAAATACTGATTCTCCCAATTCAAAGCCTGAACTTCCAGAGCGAGAGAAATTGAAGAAGAATTTCCCTGAGAGTTATAGGCCGTGATTTGATACGAGGTCGGAGCTACGGAGGAGGAGGGAGTTCCCGCGATTTCACCGTTCAACGGATTGAAACTCATTCCGTTCGGCAGAGCCGGAGAAATTGAATAATGATCGATGAGATCCGACGTGGTCGGCGTAAAACTCGTGATCGCTTCATTCTTAACAAACCGAAACGAAGGGGAAGAATATTGAAATGCCGGCCCGGTTCCATTTGATGGGTTTGGCGTTCCAACGGAAAGATTAGTATTCAACAAAGGAAGAACGTAGGAACTACCACGATCTCCGGTTAAACAACCGGTAACGAACGTAAGCAGTAGGATCAATGGAGAATAGAATTTAACAATCAACCGCTTTTTCATTGATCCTCCTACAAATTTACGATAGGTTTTTCTTGAATTCTCTTGAGCCGCAAGGTTCAAGATTCGAATTTCCTTTCAAAGAAACAAATCGTTAAAAGAAGATACGCAAATCGGAAGGATTATTCTCCATGATTTATAATTGAGGAATTGCCTACTTACAATTATATAAACCAAGAGATGCTGGGGCGGAGAATCGCTTTTGTTTTTGGATTCTAAGAAAAGAAATCACATTCTCGAAACTAACTGCAATGATGCGATGCGGGATCAAATCTCAGGCAAATCCGATTCGTATTTAGCCTGAGATTTTCGGATCTCTCTTACGGAGCGGGGATCAATTTATCGCCGGAATAGATATATTTTCCCGAAATCAAATACTGATCGACGCTTCGGTAGAAATTCTCCACAAAGAGCGGGTAACCGCCAAAGTAATTATTACAATAGGATCTTCCCGTTTCTATCGTTACTCCGTGAATGATACAAGGGTTTGCCTCGTCCACGATGACCACCGCTGCGCCAAATATAAAGATCCTTTTTTGAATGTAAGTTCCTAACTGTGTCGGTCCTTTCTTGAGAATCTGCTCCCACACCTTAAATTCGGCGTTTTTGACCGCAGCAGGTTCCGGCGTCGGCTTTAAGTTATTCGGAACGTTATTCGGGTTTAACGTTGTGTCGTTGTAAGTAAAGGAGATCTGCATCGTTTCTTTTTTTCTTACCGGAATTTCCACAGAATCACGAGCGATCAAAGTCCCTCTACAGGGAGCCGAACCTTGCGTGAAACTCGATTCGAGAATCAGAGTCGCCGCGCTACTCGGCGCCTTGAGTTTTTGAGCGTTCGTAATCGTCGTATCGGAAGTGATCGCCAAAGGTTGAGGGGGAATTCCGTAATTCCCGGTCGCAGCAGCGGTTACGTTCGAGATTCCGGCAATTGGAGAACCGGCAACACAATCATTCCCGTCCGAGTCGTAGTAATTGTGTCGGAAAATCAAGTCCGAGTTTGCGGGGAAAAATCCGTATTTTAGATAATCAATATATCCTAAACTATCCAAAACGCGGATTTTGGAATAGCCGCCCACATTTCCGATTCCTTTTTCCTCCGATTTTGCGATCGAAAGTTGTAAATCGAATGATGGGCTCGAATTGAATGCGTTTCCTAAGTAAATAGGACCGTCGTCGCCGTTAATAAAAAGATTCACACTGGAATTTCCGTTCATCTTTCCAAAAAGATAACGTCCTGAAGAATCGATCTCGATCGATTGATATTCTCCGTAAGTTAAATCGGATGCATTGTTGAATGTTGCGACGGGAATTCCGGACGTCATGTCGATCTTAAAATTAAGCAGCCTGGTCAAAGGGCTTGTCGGATTGTTTCTCCCGAAAATTGAAAGACGATACTCCGGCTGACCCGACCAATTTAAGTACGAATAAAATTTAAGATCCTTTCCGACGAACGTGGCCGGAATCCCCGTCAATAAAAACGAATTGAGTTCTTTTCTTCCCGATTTTCGATAGAAAATTCTTACGGAAGTGGAAGTGGAAGTGGAAACGGAAAGCGTTGCAAAAACTTCTGCTTCTCCCTGCGGGTTATACCGGCTTAAGAAGGAACTTGCAATCGCGCCGCTTAAATCCGAATTCGTCGTAGCGCTGGTCACATGTTTATACAATGCGTTCGAATAACTATCCAACAGAAAGGTTTCCAATGCGGTTCCGACCACGATGCCTAAACTTTGTCCGTAATCAAAGGGGAGAATCGCGGAAGGAAAAACCCCCGTAGCTAAAGAAGAAAAAGTCGCGGTGTCTTTTGTTAAAACCCCCGTAGAAGTTTTAAAAACGTTACTTTGAGTTTTGCTTCCGTTAAAGGAAACCGCTCCCATCGCTTGATCCGTTCCAATTTTGATCGGGAACACTACCGGTTTTGGTCCGCTGGGCGAAGGAGAATATTCGATCCCCACTTCGTTGACCTTTGTAACGCCGAGGGTAGATCCTTGTTGGGAATAGAATGTCGCTTTGTTTTTGGAGAGGCTGAGAAAGCTCGGAATTCGAGTTATGCTTGATTCCAATTCTCCTTGTTCCGTTAGAAGAATGTGGGTAGATCCGCTTAAATCCACATCGCTTCCCGGAAAGATGGGGTAATAGTTACTAGTCAATTTTCCGTTGTTCCAATCCGGATTCGTTTTGATCGATCGAATCGCTTTCATCTGATGAACCGGATTATTGGAAGCATATGAGAAAGCATTGCCGGAAATCGTCTTTGTTTTTTTCGATTCCCACATTTTGAATTCAAAAACGGAAGGTCCCGTTATATTTCCCGCGTCATCTCTTCCCCAAACCGCAAATCTATCCGGAAGGTTGGAACCGGATTTTCCCAATTCGAAAGTTCCATAATTTGGAAAACATGCTCTCCAGCCGTCGCTCATCAAAGGACGATTCAAAGAATGAAAGACGCCGAAAGGTTTTTTTAGAAACTCTTCTTCAGTCATTCCGGGGTTGAATTGCCGTAAAAAGCAATATCTTTCGGAACCGGAAGCATCATCCACTTGAACTTGATAATCTAAATAACCCGAACTTGCGTTGTTGGCAAGAGGTCTGAATTGAAAAGTAGGAGGAATCGTATCCGGTTTTGTCGGGTCGGTTCCATTTGCAAGTTCTTGCATGTCGGCGGTTCCGTCTCCGTCCGTATCCGGGTTCATTTCGTCGGTTCGATAAAACGCCGCAGGATTTTCGAAAAGATTTCCTACGTTAAAGTTGATTTCAAAATCGTCGGTAAGACCGTCGCCGTCCGAGTCTTGCCCCGTGGTAACCATACCGATCGTTATTGAGTTGTAATATCCGTCTTTGTTAAGCGCAAAAACGGAATAATAGTATGTATGACCCTGAACTAATCCCGTGTCGATGAAGGAATAAGGAGTGACCTCCGTACCGGAAGGCGGTTCTCCCAACGCAGGCGACATCGGAGGTGCGATCTCGCTTCTTCGAATCACAATTTGTTTTGGCGAATTCGTATCCGGATAGAATAGATACAAAAGCGCCTTGTCCGCTCCCGGATAAACGGAGCCGACTACCGGTTGCGGAAAGTTCGGATCCGGACCGGAAGCACATAACGTGGACGAAGGCAATACGCTTCCTTCGGTGTTTGCGGGTTTTACGAGAACCCAATAATTCGAAGAAATGCCGGAAGCCGAAGTCCCTTTTTTGTTTCCACCCAAGACTACGCGCGATCCCTGCGTGTAACTTCGCTTATAAATTTTATAACCGGATGCTCCCGGTGTTTGCGACGGATCCAAACCCGGATCGGTAGTATAAATATATTTACCGCTTAAAAGAGTGAAATCACTTTGCAGCCAATCCGCGTCCTGCGAAGAATCCGCCGGAAGAGCGGCTCCTCTCGAATCATACATTACGTATACGTCGATATCCTTCACCGCGTTGAATGAAAGATATTCCGAAGTATTGGAGTCCGTGTGAAGCAAAGAGTTTCCGCAGGTTCCCGCACCGCCTTGACACGTTGGAAAAAGAAGGGACAGTTCCAATCCCAATTCGCGAAACGCGCCTTCATTGACCTTAACGAAATAGGGACGATCCTGCAAGTATTGATACCCTTCTCCAATGGTTCCGAACTTTGCGCGCGATGCCGAAGCGTCGTCCAAAATTCCTTGAGGATTCCAAGAAGCAGATTCGTTCGTAAAACAAGCAGGGGCGCCGGCAATACCCGTATCGGGTAGAACGGGCAGAGCCGTCAGAAGAAAGGGTGTGAAATGTCTCGTTTCAACCGAAACCGAAGATGAGATTTCGTCTAACGCTCCTTTTTGCAGAATTTTCCATTTCTGATCGGTAAAATCCCTATACCAAACGTAGAATTCTTTGGTAAAACCCTTAGCCTCTAATGCTTGCAAATCGACCGGAAATTCGAGCCGAACCGGTTTGGAAAAATATAAACTCTGATACGATAGTTTTTTACCGTCCTTTTTATCGGTGAGTTCGAGATGGATGTCGTAAATCTTACCGATCGGGACTTGGGATTTTCCCAAAAGTTGCGGAACGGAAGAATTTTCTTGAATTCGAAGCGATTCCGAAGGGATTTCCTGAGGGAGAATCACCTTTGGAATTCCGCTGACAAGAATCGGAAGCGGAAATGTATTTTGATTTTTATCGGAAAAATGAGAAAGAAAACCGTTGGAACAGCCAACAAACAATTGAATGCAAAAAATGAAAAAAATCAATCTACGCATCGAAAAACTCCAAAGTGCTATGGTATTTAGTTAATTTGTCATATCCGACTCCGCTTACACAAAAGTCATGAGATTTAAAAAAGAAATGAAAAAATTTGGAAATGGAGATGGCGAATGACGCAGAATCGAAAAGGAATGAACGGTTCGAGTTGAAACCTGAAACGTACGGCGGGTGTTGCCGCTTCAGCGGGTTTTAAAGAGAATCGAATGGAATATTGCTCCCGAAGTTCTTTCCGTAAAAAATAATCAAGGCAGCAGATAATTGATTCCTCCCGCCTCGATAAAGAAGCGCGGAATTGCGACGAGAATTGTACAGGAAAGGGCAAGAAATACGAAGTAAGCCGTCTTTCGATTCTTAAATTCTTCCGGTTCCGTTCGGAAAAAATACAACCAGAGAAAGAACCAAGAAGGATAAAAAAGATGAACGAACACCCGCGTGGTATCGTAAGTAAAAAATGTTACAAGCGCGGCTACGCTTGTCGGAATCAAAATCAAGTATTTCCGTTTAAAAAGTCTTTCTGCTAATAGGACAATGTTCCCGTTGAAAAAGGAAAAAAGCGCAAGATGAGGAACGATCGTATTGATCTCGATCCATTTGGAGAACGGGACTTCCGTTATCGTTGTAAGACGGGAATCTTCGTGAACGATTCCTTTCCATTGAAAAAGGAGAATCGAAAGGATTCGCGCAATCAAAAGAGTCCCGCCGATCGTAACAACCAGAGGAACGTCGAATTTCTTTTCCTGAATCGTTTGAACTAGAATCAATAACAATACGATCACAGAGAACTGATAAAAATGATTCCAAGCTCCTAAAAACAAAACGGGAACGAGGGATAAAATCCACATTCGTTTTTTTAGAATCGAATCCAATAGTATGACCGTTGCCGAAGAAAAGAAAAATGTAAGATGATCCGGAAACCCGATCCATGTTTTTTGAATCAGCACAATCGGAGAAAGTAAAATAAAAAATCCGATAAAGGTTCCCGCCCAAAGTCCGAATCGAACCGTATAGTAAGCAACTAACAAAAGACCGGCAAGAATCCAGATGGTTGAACAAAGACGTGAAAAATTCTCGGGCGATAAGTCGGCATCGAGTTTGTATAAAACGTAAGGAAATAAAAAAGAATCCGATTGGTGTTTTGGGGAAAGGTCTGTCTTTGTGAGAAAGTAAAGTCCCGTGTTATAGACTCGAACTTCTTCTTTGGATTTATAGAGGAGATTGGAGCCTTCTCTCAATATGAAGAAGAACGCGATCGTGAGGATGAGGGCGGGGAGATATTTTTTCACGGTAGGATGGTTGTAAGGAAACGGGTGGGGAAGTCAAGGAATTTGGACGGATGGATTGGCTATTGCAGCTTATGCGTCCGAGTGAACCGTATTTAGTTTCGGGGCGGCTTTCGGAGAAATGTCGTTTTGTCGTTTAGGGTTTGATTGTATTCTATTTCGTTCTTTTTGTCGCGTTTCTCCGAAACCGGGCTCTCCGCTTCAATCTGCAAAGCAACATGGAGTAATATCGTACATATTATGATCTTCTTAAGCGCATGTTGCATTGCAGTATTTCCGCTGCGATCCCTGCCGCGGTGAAAAAGTCGCTTCTGTGGTTTGAGCGCATTTTTCGTTTTTATTTAGTTTTTGCGAGGCTCAGTTAGACTTTTAACATCATTAATAAGTTTTCTATTGTTTGATGATAGAATTCTTTGTTACATAGGATGTTGATTGATTCGTTATTTCCATTATCTGCTGCATGGTATTTAATAAAGGCAGTTGTTTTTAATAAAGGCAAGTTTTGCATGACGATACTATAATCTAATCCTATTATTGAATTGTAATCTTTGGATAGCAATTGCTTGGCTATCTTAATTAGCTGGAAGTCGTCGAGATTCGTAAAAATTAATATGCTACTCCATCGATTTAAAATCCATTTTTCAGAATGATTAAACTGAAATTCTTTTAAATTAACGAGGGCGCCAAGGCGAGAATACCCACTATCGCTCATAATTTCGAATTCAGTGACGATTGATGTGCGTAATAATTCACTTCCCCATAAAACCCCTTTTTTTGAACGAACTCTTGTTGGAAGGGACATGTCTGGACTGGAAACCAATAAAAACAATTTGAATGCTGGTATACTAAATGTGCTAAAATATTTGAGTGCTGTTTTACTTGGGTCAGTATCCGAATCATATTGGGTTTCAGATCTTGTTTCTAATCGGGCAATAATTAACCCATCTTCTAAATTTAAATCAAAGATGGATATATAATCTGAGATAGTATGAGTATTGTTTTGATATATAATTATTTTCTGCATTATTTATCATAATAAAAATGTTCTTTCAGTTTGCTGTCACTTGCTTTTCCGCTATTAAAGTGTTCTGTTTGGTCTCCTTTTCCACCTTGTGAATATTTTGCTGCTTTATCTTGTCTTATATGTATTTTTTCTCCTTCTCTATTTGTATAAACATGTAGTTTTTTGTTTCTATCATCAAGCCCGTATTTTTCGCCCTCTTTAGTGTTTGGTTTTACTGTTTTATCCGGCTGTTGACTTCTGGGTATTTTATGGAATTCTTTCGCATCTTTTAATGCCTTGTTTTCGGTCTTTCCACTACCATTGTCATTGTTGTTCTTTCCATTTTTTGTTGTATTTCCTGATCCTTTAGAATCTCCTTGTCGAGAACGATTACTACTGGTTGAACCTGTATTCCCATTCGAACGGCTAGAGTTACCCATTCCGCTTCGAATAGGGCCTCCACCTCCTCCGGTCATAAGCTCAGTTTGAGTTTGGTGCTTTAAAAGTGCGTCAGAGATATGCCCGGTTGGATCCTTGTATTGGATCGGATTCCCCTTCACATACGAGAACCGGTTCCAGCCTTGCGTATCCGACTCGCCGTCGATGATCGCATCCGCGCTTGTAAATCTCGCGATCCCCGGATCATAGTAACGCGCGTTGTAAAAGTAAAACCCGGACTCGCGATCCAACTCTTGCGAATTGTATTTCGGAGCGAAGTTCGTATCTCCCTTGTGAACAAAGGTTTCCCCATACGGAAGATACTGCATTCTGGAAAGAGTCTTTCCTTCGTCGTCTAACACGTGTGAAACGGAATCGACTTGGTCTGTGAGGAAGTAGGCGAGTGCTCCCGCTTCGTTCAACGCAGCGATCCGCACACCGTTCAGATATACGTTGTTCACGCTTGTGATTACGTTCTCACTTTCGATGTATTCGAGTCCGTAGAATTTGCTTGGATACAGAATTTCTAAGTTTGTAAACTGATTGTTCTTTTGTTCGAGTGCGGATCTGCGGACTCGGAATCCGCCTTCGTCATACCAATACGTCCCGAGAGTGGCCCCGTTTCCGTCTTGGATGTTTCTGATTCTGCCTTGAGAATCTACGCCGATGTTTTTGGTGAGGTTGTTTTGGCTGGGGGAAGTCTCCCCCTCGCTTCAGCCACTTCGTGTCTTCCGCTACCCCCTCGCCGGGAAACTCGTTTCGTTTTCAAGCCCGGACCCCGGTTCTTTGAGTGTTGGAATATTAGGGCTTTGTTGTGTCTTTGCGAGGCTCAGTTAGATTTGTGAGGAAACGGGTGGGAATTTGGACGGATGGATTGGCTATTACACGTTATATTACTCAAATCCTTTGCAAGGTTCACCATATAATTGGAGGCTTTCCTTTCTGGTATAACTCCATCGCTTCAGGGCCATTATAATCTTTGTCGAGAAGGCTGATCGTAATTGTTAAATTATTCTTAAAATTTAAATCGATTTTCAAATTATTTTCAAAAATAGAAATTAACTCCTCGTGCTTTATGGAGTTTATATTGTCTCCATTAAATTTAAAATTATTATTAATATTGATAATGGTTTCATCGGTAAACTTAATTTGTAAATAATCTTCTACAAGATCAATTTCCTTCACTATACTTCCAACAAGTTGCTCTAATGGATTCATATTATTAATTTATCCCGAAATGACTTTGAGCATTTGGTAATGTTTTACCTGTATAAGGATCTACTCCTTGTTTAGCGTTATTCATATATTTAATATATCCGTTTGGATAACCGGGACTATTTCCCTTGGGCAATGTTGGATCCATTATTCTCATTGTACTTACCTGCCCATTTGCACCACCTTTTCCTCCAGTGTACGCTGAGCCAGTTATATTACCTGCTTTATTACTTACTGGTGTTGGTCCAGTCGCACCTTTCGGAACTGGGAATGTTGTGCCATCAGGAGAAACAATAAAGTCTGGCCTGTTACTTACTATCTTCCGATTAACTGGCGTACACTGACACCCATTCCCCGTGCTAATCCCAGTCTTGCCACCTGTATTGTATCCTGCACTTGTTTTTGTAAATGTTTTAGAAGTTTTTGGTCCACCTGCACCGTTTGAAACGGTAGGATTTGACTGTGTGTTTGGATGTGATTTCGGCGTAGATCCCTTTGCATTTGCAGCGCTCTTTGAAGAGATTTTACCTCCTACGATAGCGGTAACGACGCTTAGTAATACTCCTGCATGAAAACTTCCCGCGCGACTGGAAAATTCTTCTTTTGAAATCTCTCTTCCCTTAGAATCCTTTCCCGTAACTTCGATAATTGAAAGTTCTCTGTTTTCATCTGTTAATGAGATAACGCCCACAACGGCAATAGGAATTGCACAAGGTGGACAAGCTAAAGCGAGTAGTACTCCTTGTAATACGCTTGGTAAAGCCTGGGATACCGTATCATTGGCTCCTTGCCTGTATGCCTCTCCGTCGATTCCTCCGTAAGCGTTGTGCCCCGTCGGATCCTTGTATCGGATCGGATTCCCCTTCACATACGAGAACCGGTTCCAACCTTGCGTATCGTATTCCCCATCGATCACCGTATCGGCGCTTGTAAATCTCGCGATCCCCGGATCGTAGTAACGCGCGTTGTAAAAGTAAAACCCTGACTCGCGATCCAACTCTTGCGAATTGTATTTCGGAGCGAAGTTCGTGTCGCCCTTGTGAACAAAGGTTTCCCCATACGGAAGATACTGCATTCTGGAAAGAGTCTTTCCTTCGTCGTCTAACACATGTGAAACGGAATCGACTTGGTCTGTGAGGAAGTAGGCCATCGAACCGTTTTCGGCAACGGCAGCGATCCGAACACCGTTCAGATATACGTTGTTCACGCTTGTGATTACGTTCTCACTTTCGATGTATTCGAGACCGTAAAACTTGCTTGGATACAGAATTTCTACGTTTGTAAATTGATTGTTCTTTTGTTCGAGTGCGGATTTGCGGACTCGGAATCCGCCTTCGTCATACCAATACGTCCCGAGAGTGGCCCCGTTTCCGTCTTGGATGTTTCTGATTCTATCTTGAGAATCTACGCCGATTCTTTTTGTTAAATCTTTTGCGTTGTCGCGCTGACGAGTTAGGTTTCCGTTTGCGTCGTACTGTAAAGTAAACGTATCGGTTCCGGTTTTAGAAGAATCGATATTCGTGACTTGGTGGTTCGTGTATTGATACGTCCATTCGTCTTGAATTGCGCCGTTTGTCGGATCATGAATCCGTTTTGCGATCAAGTTCCCATTCTTCGCATAGGAATAACTTTGTTGAAAACGTTTGCTGAGGTTGTCTGCGGTGTCGACGTAACTTCCGATCGCGTTTGTTAAGCGACCGATTCCGTCATAGTCGTAATCGTATTGCGAGTTGAATTCGTTGGTCGCGTTTGTGATTCCGACAATATCGTTTTTATTGTTAAACGAATAGACCGCGTCTTGTAGAACTTTCGCCGACCCGTCAACGTTTCCGGAAGAATGGATTCTCACCATTCTCCCTTTGATATCGTAAATATAACTCGTACCGATTCCGTTCCCGAGAGTAAAACCTGCGGTTTGTCCGAACTCGTTGTAAGTGATGTTTTCTACGATGTCCTTGTTGCAATAGCCGGGTAGAATTCCGTTTGTATCCACCTGCACGGAAATATCCGTGATGTAACCGGCGGTTCCGTAGTTGTAACAAGCCCGCATTCTCGCATGAGAAATAGGATGTTCGGGATAATCGATGCGCGAAACTCTTCCCAATAAATCATATTTTGTTTCCGTAATATACGGACCTTGCGTTTCCGACACGGGCGAGCTGAGAATCATTCGGGTTTCTTTTTTGATTCTCCCCAACTTATCGTAGCTGAAGGTTTTGTTCTGAACCCCGTCTTCGATCCGAACGATTTTGCCGAACGCGTTTTCGCTTCCCGAATATGAATCGTATGTATAATGAATGTCTCCTTCGGGAATTTGTTTTACGGTAATTCTACCGATGGAGTCGTAGGCGAGATTCGTCGTGATCCCTCTCGCATTTGTGCTGGAAGTCAGATCGCCGAATGAATTGTAGGTGTAGGAACTCACACCGAGATCCGGGTCGCTTTCTCCCCGAAGTTTTCCGAATGCGTCGTAACTCCAGTAGGCTTGGTTGTTTCCGGAAACGTCTTTTGCGGGAACTCCAGCAGAAACATTCGGACAAGACAGCAGAGTTCCGTCATTTAGGTCGGACTTTTTGATTCTTTGCCCCGAGATGTCGTAACAAAAACCGATCTTGGCCTGAACTCCGTCCGAAGCAAAATCTTCCACATACAGAATTTGTCCTCTCGCGTCCTTGACGATCCGTTTGCTCTGGCCGCTTGAGTGATTTTCCGTGCTTTCGAACGGATCGTTGTAAACTGTCGTGATCGTTGTCGGTGAAGTTTCTCCTTGCGCCAAAGGAAGAATCGTCTTTTTGATTCTTCCGATCGGATCGTATTCGAACGATGTCGGATTTATTTCTTCTAAATGAAGAATAAACCTATCCATCTCTCCGGAAGTCGCCCAATTCGATTGGCTTTTTCGGATCAGTTTTCCGTTCCCATCGTAAACCAATCTTCCCGTAAGCACATAATTGCCGTTCGATGCAGTCTTAACCGTGTAGATGTTCCGACCGGTTCCGTCTGAGTACGTTTTGGAAGCGAAGTCCGGATCTCCAGTGCCCGACGGAAAAACAGTCTTTGCGCTCAGAGGAAAGGACGTGTTGAAAGAATATGTGGAGATCGTACGAGTTCCGTCATCGGTATCCGCGCTGGAACGGGTCATTCTTCCGTAAGAATCATATTCAAAATAACTTTTATTTCCGTTCGCATCCGTCTCTTCAGTCGGAGATCCGAAAGCCGAAGAATAGTCGATCTTGTACTGAGTCGGAAACTGGATCGAACCGCCGAACGAAACTTTTTGTATTACAAATTGGTTGAGTTCGTTGTCAAAAGTGTAGGATGTACCACGCGCAGGACTTCCGCTTGTATCCTTTTCAACCGTTTTGTTTCCAAAATTGTCATATTCAAACTCGGTTGTATGAGCTCCCGCGGCGGGAAGACCGCTTCCGGTGTAGGAACTCCCACGTTTTGTGAGATTTCCTTTTGTGTCGTACGAAAGAAGTGACGTAATCTCGTGGGAACTCCCACTGTTTGTCACAGAACGGGTTACTCTTCTCTGATTTGTAGTATCATCGGTTTCAAAATCCGTACTATTTGAAATCGTAACAGAACCGTGTGAAACATCGCTGAAATGATCGATCGTACTCTCCGTTCTTCCTGAAATCTTATAGCCGTGGAGGGTGGTATTAAAATTCTGAGTGGAAACCCGAGAACCATTTAGGAATTTCTCCACTTTTTTGGGAAGCGTGAGATAACTGACAATGCCCGAAGCGTTTTCTATTTTGTTGATTTCGTACGAGTTTTGGATGATTCCGTATTCTCGGTTGTCGCTTCCGATAATCCGGGTTTCTTTTATCGCGCCTCCGAGGGCACGATTCATTAGAAAATCAGAATATGGATTCGTATGATGCGTATGGATCGTTCTCGCACCGTACGCTTCTTTGATCGTAAATTCGGAAAACCCGAAAAAGTCGGTTTCCTTTTTGCCGTTGATAAAAGCGGAGAATGCGAAGCCGCTTTTGTATTCGTAATCTTTGCGAATCCGATTTGAGAAACCGTCGTCTACGGTAACCGATGTACAAACTCTGTAACTCGTCGGAAGATCGGGAACACCGTCTCCTCCCGTGTTATCGAACTTAGTCGAATGTTCGTATGTGAGTTCGTAAAAACCGCCGATCCCGTTCTTGATTCTTTCGATTACGTCCGGAACGGCACCGGTAGAAAGCGCGAAATACCAAGTGGGTTCTTTGAGATGAAAGATTCCTACGTCAGTGAGGCCGTCTCCGTTGTAATCGCCTTGAATCCATTGAAAAACGTAAACTTTGGAAATCAGGTCGGGTCTTTCCAAAGTTTTCACAAGAACGTTGGAAGGAAGAGAAACGATTTTGCTTTGAGAAAGATCGTAGAGTTTGTCTTCTCCGCCGGAAATGATAAGAGGGTTCCCGCCCGAATCAAAACGATCGCTAAAGCCGATCGTTCCCGCGTTGTAAATCGTTCTCGAAACCGAAGTCGCATTAATTTTAATTTTGTAAAATGAAGTTCCGTTATCGAGAATTTTTCCGAAAACGATCGAACCGTCGCTTGTCAATGCGTATTGAATTCCCGCGCTGCTCGCTGAGTTGTATTCGGAAGTCGTGAACGGAAGGGGAATGTCTCCCGTTAATCGTTTAAATTGGATCTGAGTTCCGCTGATCGTTCCCAAATACCATTTGTGCGTTGTGGCTCTTCGATCTACTAACGCGAGCTGGGCTTGGGTCGTTGTAAACTTACCGGAGAATAAGCTGAATTCTTTTCTGCGTTGACGATTTTCTCCCGTGCCCGCTTGAAAAAGATCGTTTAGATCGGTCACGTTCAAATCGCCGCTCGGAGTTAAAACCTTGACTCCGCCCAACCCGCTCAAAATAAAACGCGCGTTTCCGGACGAAGTTTGATCGTCTAAGATCAACGCCGATTGAGAACTGTTGGTTTCGAAATGATCGACCACATAACCGCTGTTCTTCGGGTCAAAGTTGGTTACGTCCGTATCGGAAAAGGTTGCTAAATTAGAAAGATCGAATGTAGTTCCGCTCGTGTTTTTGAGAACGAAGAATTGATTTATGTTTCCCTGTTTTTTGTGAAAAAGAACCTCGTCCTTAATCGCGTTTGTATATCGATCCGGCTTTCCGCCGAATAAGATCGAAACACCGGAAGCTTCCGGATTGACGGTCGTATTGACTCTTTCCGTAAAAGAGTTTCCTTGTCTGAGATCGAACGCGTTGTCCTCCTTACGATCGTAGATCAAGAGTTCGGGAGAAGACGAACAATCGTCTGTTGTAAAACAACCTGCGAAGGCGAGTTCACCTTTGCCTGCGTTTAAATTTCCGTCGTATTTGTATTTGAGTAGAATCGATTTCGTATTGGAAGCTGCGATAAAATTGGCAGCCGCTTGTTCGAGTTTCACCTCGTCCTTGGGAAGAGGGGTTTTCATGATTCTGTCCTGATCGGGGCCGTAGCTCATGTCGCTGTAAATTTTATAACGGAATCCGCTCTGCGTCGCTTCTCCGATCCAAAACTTACCGTCGTTCGCCGAAAAGAATCCGATGTCGCTTCTTCCGTCTCCGTTGAAATCGCCTTGAAGCCAGCGAGTGATCGGTTTGAACTGAGGCGTTTTGGACCAGATTCGAAAGTTGATCGTTCCGTCGCCGGTTTCGCCTAACGTCCATTCTCCCGACGAGCGATCGAATATTAGAAAATCCGAAAATCCATCCCCGTTGAAGTCTCCCGAAAAACGATCGTGTGAGAAAATTCCCTGTTCGGGCGCGGTAAAAACCTTATACAATTTCCATTGCATCTTGAAGTAGATCGGGTCGGTTTTGTTGTCGTTGCGATAATTCTCTCCAACGAGCCATTTCCCCGAACGCGAATCGTAAAGGGAAATATCGGTTCTTCCGTCTCCGTTGTAATCGCCGACTAAAAAGTTGATCTTATCGCGGTCCTTTCCTTGTTTGGAAGAATCGTTCGTAGACGCGCTGTCTAAGTTTCCATCGGGAGAATAATCTCCTCTGAAAACGTTTTGAAATTTTTTGGCAAAGCGGAGAAATTCGAAACTTCCTCCCTTGCTGAGCATGAGAGTCCATTGGCCTGTAGGCTCGTCGAATAAAACCGAATCGGAAAGACCGTTGCCGTCATAGTCGCCGGGAAACCATTCCATACGAAAGATGTCGGGAATACCGGCCATCAATCTTCCGTAAGACTTGAATTGAAAAACTCTCCCGTCGTGTTCTGCGACGACGAAGTCTCTTGTTTCGGGAAGATAAAATGCGATGTCAGAACGTCCGTCTCCGTTGTAATCGCCGCTGACGTTTCCCTTAAAAAATCGGATTTTTTCCGCGTTATCGTACCCTTGATAACGGTTCGCATAGATTTTAAAATTGTATCCGCCTTCTTTTCTTCCTTCCGCGGCTTTCCAGTTCCCGGACTTCGGATTAAAAAATAGAAGATCCGAAATCCCGTCACCGTTGAAGTCGCCTTCGAAGTATTGTGTTGATTCGGGATTGTCTTCCGATTCGGAGGAGGCTTGATTGACGACGTTCTGCCAAGTCAGAAGTCTACTCGAAGTCTGATATTGAAATTCGGGCGCAGTCGTATGTCTGCTGGATTGGATCGATTTGAGGATCGGTCTTCCCGAATCGGGAGAATTTTCATAGATCGGAACATAGTCCCAGAGTTTACCGCTTCCGTCCCAACCGACTTCGATGCGCTCGAGAATCTTATCCATTTTCATAAGAAATCCAGGAGTGTTGGAAACGTAAAAATCGTCTCTCTGTTTCGTATAAAAACGAACATATTGACGTGCGGATGCTCCGGTTCTGGAATTTCCCGTATAACGGATCTCTTTTAGATATAAATTTCGTTTATTATAATATTCGGAATTATCGTATTGGACTTGGAGATAGTTCCCATTTCTATCCTCCGTTTTTGAAAGATACCAGCTATACGTCTGGCTTGGATTTGCAGGATCGTAGATTCTACTCGCATTGCTTTCGCCGAAAGTGTTTTTCGTTCCGGAAGAATCCAGAACTTCCCAAACACCGCCGCTTTCTATATTCGTAAGTCTTAATACTACTAAGTCTTCGCCTGTGATTTCGGGTCTGTAGGTTCCATTTTCGTTTGTGGTGCTTCCCGAAACTTTTACGAGTCTCGTTCCATTCCAAGTGAACGAATCCCGATTGTCATAGTAGAGTGCCCCGTATTCCGGCGTTCGAGTGATGGAACCAAGTCCGAGATTCCAGCCAACCCCAAGCCATCCGTCTCCTCCCGTGGAAGAATAAGAAATTGCTAATTTAGGTTCGACGCCCGCTCGTCCTGACGGAGTTTCGATCGGATATGAAAGTGATACACCGCCGAAGTGGTTCGGTTCCGGCGGTGCGATAAAAACGGCGCCTTCTAAAGGATCCGCTTTGGTGGATGGATCGTCGATTGCGCTGCTGTAATTTGTGGAGATAGAGAAAAGGTCGCTGCCTTCTGGTGCAGGTGCAGATCCCGGTCCTATGCTTGAACCGGAAGAGGGTAGTCCAGCGCCGGAAGGGAGACCTAATAAAGCCCAAAGCCAATTTCCGTTCTTGCCTTTGCCTCCTCCGAAAAGTTTACAGGAGGATGAGGTTGTAAGAAAGAATGCGGTCATGAGTATGACCGCGATGGTTCTACCTTTCATTCTTTATCTCTATCTTTGCGAAAGATCAGTATTTGATTCGCGCACGAACCGTGTAATCTCTTTCGATCAGAGGAGCGACGAAAAAGTTGTTGAGCCCGTATTGGAGTGCGCCTGGGTTGTTGAGATCGATCTTTGCGCCTCGGATTCTCTGTTGGGTTTTGTCTTGCGAAACCCAAGTAGCAAATCCGATTCCGTTATTCACAACCGAAGTCGGATTGAATTGAATTCCTTCATTCGTTGTGCTTAATTGAAATTCTTTCGGACCGTCCACAGTGAAGGTGCTCAGATCGCTGATTCTTCCCCAAATGGTCTTTTTGGTTCCGTTTGTTTGATCCCAAGTGGTAAGAATTTTATTACCCGCTAAGATCGAAGATCCAGGTTTTCTCATATCCGCGCTTGCAATACCGAGATTGAGGGAACCCGGATAAAGAAGCTGGGAGGTTTGCAGATTGATTGCCTTCAAACGAATGTCTTTCACGTTCATTCGATATGTTAAAAGACTCGTATCACCGAATGTCGAAAGTTTCAGAAAATCAACTCCCCCTGATTCTAAGATTATGCTGTCGGTTCCGAGTAGATTTGAATTTGTCATATCGATTCCCCTACCCAATACAACTCCGTCGTTTCGACGCCAAACCAGCATTCCTTTGGCATTCGTAACTCCTACTTGTAAGAAATCCGTTGGGCGGGTGGTTTCATTCAACACCATTTTTTTCGATCCGATAATCGTCGCAGTATTTAAATCATAGACCGCGCTCTCAATCATATGCACTTCCGAATTCCTATGTTGATAAATCCAACCTATAACGGCTTGGTTGTTATCGTTTACATCGATAGCGGGTGTTACATTATAATAGGATATTTGATCATGTTGGTGCGTGAAAATATCCCAGACGCTTTCTTGCGTGGAATATACTCCGACGTTGAAACTGGAATTGATTGTAGCGCCCGTATCCAATCGAATTACTTTTGCATCGACCCTATAATTTCTTACGTCGTACCAAAGACAAGCGCCGCCTATCGCACAGACAGCTGCATATGTCGGATCCTGACTTGTTGTAGTATAAAGTTCAGACCAAACGATCATTGCTCGGTTATTTCCGATACCGATGTCAATGATAGAATCAAAATTATTTTTAGGAAATGGTGTGTAACGGTTTCCAAGGAACATTTCAGATACGAGAGTTCCGAACGTTGCGATATCTCGGATTGAAACATACAAACTTTGACCATTTTCCCAAACAATGACTGCTTTTCCGTTCTTTGCCTTAACCACATATTTCCCCGAAGTAGGGGCTGTAATCGTCGGGTTGATCGTAAACGGATTTCCGAGCGGTTGCCCGGTGCTGATCGCATAATATCTTCCTAATATGGTTGATCCTTGTCTCCAGACTGAAAGTGCGACATCTCCGTAACTAACGGTAGTCACATCACCCAAAGTCGGAGCATTGACGTCCGCACTCACGGTAAAATCCGTATTCGCACTTTCTAAACGGTACGTTTTTCCGGTTAAAGCGGTAAGACGAGAAAGGCCATTGTAAAGAAAATTCGTAAAATCTCCTCCATCGGCCCAAGAATTCCATAGGGCGACGCCTTCGTTATAGACTCCCATCCAGTTGATAGCATTCATATCGGGACTAAATCCTAAACAGGAAGCGGGATGAAACGGATTGGTAGAGCAACTCACGGAAGAGCTTTGTAAGAATGGGCGATACTGAACCTGATCGAAAGCGGTCGAATTGAAAGACGATGCCACAAAGTTATTCCAATCCGTGAGAAATCCTGTATCGTAAATCAGTTTTACATCCGGTGCGGTCAGGGTTCCAGAGATATAAAGAGGAGTGGTTTTTTGTGCGTTTGTCAAAACTGCGTTCTCTAACTGCACATCAAATGATCCGTCGCTCTGTGGAGAGAATACTTGGAGAATTCGATACGAAGAAGGATCTCCTTGAATGTAAAGTCGATCGCCCACGTTCGTGGGACCGTAAGAATTTGCGATCCGTATGGTGGTTGTTCCGGAGACAATCGGTAGGCCCGCTTCTCCTCTCATTTTTCTGACTTGAGAAAAGTGAAGAGGCCATACTGTTTTACGGTACGCGTTATTCAATGAAGGCCGAATATACAATTTTACTAAACTGATGGCGGGATCCACGTTCGCGCTGAGCGTAGGTAACTGGACGCAAAGATTGTATACTTGGTTGATGAAGTCGAGTGTCGTTCCACAATTTTTGAGTTTATACGGATCGCTCGTACTCAGGTCTTTTACTACATGAAACCAATCCGTGCGAGTTCCGCCGAATCCCATGCTGATTTCGAAATCGGCCGCTTGATTGATATTGTATCGATCTGTGGTTGTTTGTGGATTGTAATTGAAGTTTGTAAAATACTGATAAGTACCGGTGTCAGCGCTCGTACCAAAATTTGGATTTAAGTATTTCGTTTTATTTAATTGTATTTTTAATTCGATTTTTTCCCCAAATCCAACTTCTCCTAAGAAAAGCGAATTTGTGTCGGGATAATAAGGATGATTCCCTAAGGATTTAATATCCCATTGAGTATTAAAGGGATATCCGTTTCCTGTTTCCAAAGGATTTGTACCGAACTTTTGTTCAGCTTTAATAAAATCTTTGAAGGAAATGTAAACGATATCATAAAAATCGCCCGGCCAAATAATGGAATCCAAGCTTTTTAACATGTAAGCTGCTGATTGTCCTCTTTGAGGATCAAACCTTCGCGCTACATTTGAATCCTTCCAATAAGAATTGGGGCTAAAAAATCTTCCTTTAGAAAAGACTGCCCAGACACCGGATCTTTCCTTTTGGTCGTCTGTCCATTGGCTGTATGGTATTTGTATGCAGGCCGTTCTGGATATTCCGTCGCTTCCGACGCTCGTTTCCATATTACAGGGAAGCGATGTTTGAACTGCCCCGAAGGATTTTATCCCTTTAATGTGAACTCTAGATTCCGCTAGCGTCGGAGCCACTTCTGTAAAATCTAATACATAATCCCCGAATTCTATATTATTTCCTGAACAAGCAATTCTCTCTAACGCTTTTTTTAACGAGATGCCGGGAACAAACGTATCAGTGCTTTGAGTATTACAAGGATTTGATACGTTTGGAGTATCAAATGCGGCTACTCTGAACATCTCACGCACGTTTGGGGCAAAGAGTTTGAGTAAGGCGGTTCTTCCCTTTGCATTCTCTTCAATAATCTTAAGATTGTTTCCCGAAAAGTTAAGAAGGTTGGATTTATAATTAGAATCGGGAACATGAGTCATCGCGTAATCCACGATCATAATTTTCGGAGTATACCCGGCCGCGATTGCTTTTTCCACTTCTGCGGTATTCAAATTTGTTAATTCGACAACATAAGGACCGAAATCTGAACCTCCATAAACCTCTACTTCAAAAAGACTGTAATCATCGTTCCTAAGGCGAAACGATGATATCGGTACAAGTTCTCCGGCCGGGGTTTCGAACATCAATGAACAAAGAATGTTTGAGATTTTTACTGGCATATTGACGGACAGATTTTTGATATAAAGCGCCGCTCTCACTATGCCGGCATTCGGTTCAACAATCGATGTTTCGTTGATTCTTGCGGATTTGTCTAAGCGATATTTTCTTGCTTTATTGGTAGAGGTATCCGATTTTAAATTCCAAGCATCTCTATCTAAATTATTTTTGAAAGGTTTCGTATCCCATTTGGTAACGGTCTCGGAATAACCGTTTTTTTTACCCCAACTGTTGGAAGCGCTATCGCTTACATTAAAACCGGTGCTGTATAAACCCAAAATGTAACTTTGATTCATTCCGAAACTATGCGACGCAGATGTCGAAGTCGTATCTTCATCTTGTTTGCTGTATGAATCTTGGAACTGAACGGTTCTTTCATTCAACTCATTCTGATGAATTTTTTCAGAGCCTTCGTTTTTAGAAGCTTCGAAATCATTCGAATTGATTTCACTTACGATCTGATCGCTTTGATTGCTGGAATTCTTAAGAATTTGGATCTTTAACGTAACAGGCGGAGCGATCGTCGTTTCAATCTGCGGATAATCGGCGACCCAAACGTTGGACAACGTTTCATTCTGATTTAGAATCCCGTCTCCATCAAAGTCGTTTACGATCGTTGTTCCGGTTGGATCGATCGTTCCCATCAACGCCGTAGCCGCTACAGGTTTACCCGGAGGAAGATTGAAGAGTCCGCTCACGGGCGTGATTGGGGCAGAGGAGGAAGAACCTGGTTTTACCGGAACTCCTTCTTGGTTCACTTGTGTTTTCATTTGTTCCGCTACTAACCAAGTCGCGGCAGCGAGATCAACGTTATCCATGGTTCCTTGATCTTTACCGAACCAGCCGCAAGTAAATAATAATGGAAAAACTAAAAATACAATTCCATAAAACCGAATCTTACTGAATATCCAACTACTCTGAAACATGACCCACCTCTTCATTTTAGCTTTTGTTTTTAAAATCATGAAATCCGCATGTTATCTAAATGGATGCAAACTTAGCACGTTATACATCTTCGTTTAACAAAATAGACGCAATTCGTTCAAAATACAAAAGTTCAGTTCGACTATGAAAAAAATGAACGCTATTGTGGCGCTAGAAAAACTTGAAAAAAATATTTTTTTGGCTTAAGGATGGTTTGTTAAACGAAATTGTATTCGGATTCAATTGATTTTTCATCGAATCAAGGGTGTTATTTAAAATTAGTTTAAACAGTCATTATATTCTATATTTTTGAACTAATATAGTTCGAAAGGGCGCAACGAGAATTTATTTATAAATCGCAAATGATTTTAATGAATGAAAATAAAAACAACTAAGGCGCAATAAATAAAAGAAACTTGGAAATTATAAATCGGAAGGATTCTCAAGTGATGAATTTTGAGTGAGTTTATTGCCATCCATGCGTTTATTTTTGAGTAAGGTTGGATCGGCGGTCTACTTTATTGCCTTTTTGAAATAGAGAGTGGATCTTACGGTTGAATGAGGCTTTAGGTATATTACTGTTTTATGGTTAAGATTGCCGAGCCTTGCGGTTCTAGGGTTCTGAATGAAACTATTTCGCCTTTCTTTTCGTTAAGCAATCAAACATTTCAGTTTTTGAATTGACGCTGTGCCTTCCCTTAAAAAACGATTTTTTCAAAAGGAGAATTTAGTTTTTAATGACGACTAACGTTCGTAAATACGGAATGATTTTTGCTTTCATTTTGATCGCACTGTTTAACGTAACAAACTGTGTTACTGCATTGGGTAATGTGACGATTACAGGAAAGAATTACCCGCCTCTTGCCGAAACGGATCCTATCGACGTAATAATGAGGGCGGTTCCCGATTATAGAGTAGAACAAATCGGAATCGTAGAAGTTCGTTGCGGTCAGTTGAATCACTGTATCGAATATGTTAAGGGAAAGGCGAGAGAAAGTGGAGCGGATGTGATTATTCTCGCGGAATCCGGGAGCGTAACTTCGGTCAATTATCATGCCGGAACTCAGGCTGGTAATACTTCCACACCGGGACGTCTTTCGTCCAACACCCATCAAGTTCAAACTTGGGAACTTGCAAAAAAGATAAAGCCCGCGGCACCTTCACCCGCTTCTAAGGGCAAAAAGTCGGTTTCGGACGAAGTTTAAATAGTTCGAATACAATGGATCACTTATGAAAGTTTTTTCTAAGTGATCCGCGCACCGTAAAAAACATTCTTCTCGGTCGATTCTTTTTCAGTCCTTCGTATTTGGTCCGACAAACGACTTCTTGTTAAAAATTGCTTGAAAGAAAGCAGAACTTTGTCGATCCCCCGTCAACGGGCCGCACAAAGGTAGAAACGAATTTTGTGATAAAGTCGTCCGTTCGCTTCGGATAATAAAGAATATTCTTTTATTCTAATGTCGGATTGATTCTTTCGAAAACTCAAACGTATTCCAGCAGATAGTTCTTTCCTTTTAAATGACTCGGAAAGAAGATCGGGAATTTTTTTCCGGTTTTCGCACGGGATCTGCGATACGATTTGGATGAGTTCCAAAAGGTTTCGTATTCGGAATCCAAGCGAAACAGAAGTTTTTCCCAAAAAATAAAATGGGAGTCCACGAATTCCTGACGAATGTCTTTCGCTCGCAACGTCAACGGACATTTGCCGGTGAATTCTTTCATGAAAACTAAACCGATCAAAACCCCTCTCGTATCCAAGTAAGGTTCCAGCGGAAAGGTTCTGCAGCTGATGGAACGATTGTCTCTTTCACAAAATTGAATTCCTTTGCATTCGCAAAAGAGCGTTTCTTTGGAATCGTATTCCGCGAGCATCTTTTTGTCGACTTCCGTTTCGGGTTTCCACACTTTCCAGAGATCGGTTCTTTTTTTCAACATGGAGAATTCGGATCGATACAAGGTCGGAACTGCGTTATCCGCAATGCAGCAGAACGGAACTCCGTCGTTGTCGGGCTTACACAATTCTCCGCAATCAAAGTTCGTTAATTCTTCTTGAAGAAGGGAATAGTAGTAGGAGATTTCCTCTTCGGCGAGATGTTTCGGATCGTTCTTTTTCGGTGATGTTTTCAATGGATAGGTTCCCGACGTTTTTCGATTCTGTTCTTCTTCGGCGACAGGATCTTACGAAAGACCGCGTATCCCGAAAAGAGAATTCCCGCAGAACAAAGAATTCCCCACTTTCTGTAGAACAACTCGACGCCGGGCGAGAGAAAACCATTTTTCTGAGCCAAGGCCATTAAAAGGGCGAAAATCGTTAAGAGCGAAAATGCGCTTAAAAAGAATAACACAGTGATCCGAAGATTCTTCAACGTATTTTCCAAATCCTTTTTGAATTCTAAAAATCGTGAGTAGAATTCTCTGGTTTCTTCCCCTTCGGATAACTTTTGCACGTTATAAAACGATTCGAATTCTTCCGGAATCTTGGTCGTGTCCAAAAGTAGGAACTCATAGTCCAGGGTCTTATCGTATTCTTCTCTGGATTTGGGGGAACTGAGTATGAGATAAGCCCGTGTTCCTTCTTCCCGGTCCAATTCTCGGGAAGGATTCCATGGATCGGATTCCAGTTTTTCCAAATAATCCCGGTATGCGGTCTCGATTTTTCTCAGGTCGGAATTCCGAGAAACATCCAAAAGCCTATAATAATCCGGTTTGGTATTCACTGCCATAGGGCTCTTCCTATCTATGGAAAACCCCTTTACAGCCCGTCCTGCAAGCAGAAATTCAGTCCTATGAGCGTTCTGGAACTGGAAAAAAAGGCAGGAAAAGTCTATATCGAGACCTACGGCTGCCAGATGAATGAATATGATTCCGGTATTGTATCCAGTTTGATGAAAGACGCTGAATATTCCTCCTCCGTTGACCCCGAGGATTCCGACATCATCTTCTTAAATACCTGCGCGATCCGCGAAAACGCCCACGCAAAGATCTACAACCGTCTTCAATCTCTCGGTTATCTGAAAAAAAGGAATCCGAATCTCGTGATCGGCGTCCTCGGTTGTATGGCTCAGAATCTCGGAGACGATTTGTTCCATCAGGAACTTCCTCTAGACTTGGTCGTAGGACCGGACAATTACAGAAGTCTTCCCGAACTCATTCAAAGAATTCGAGGCGGTGAAAATTCCATCGCTCTCACCCGTCTTTCCAAGATCGAAACCTACGACGAAATCGAACCGAGGGTCGTCAACGGAATCCAAGCCTTCGTGACGATCATGAGAGGTTGCAATAATTTCTGCACTTTTTGTGTCGTACCTTATACGCGGGGAAGAGAACGCAGCCGCGATCCGAAAAGTATCGTGCGCGAAGTGCAGGATCTTGCGGAAAAGGGAATCCGTCAGGTAACGCTTCTTGGACAAAACGTAAATTCCTACAAAGAACAAGGAACCGACTTTGCCGGTCTGATCAAAATGCTTCTCGATGAAACGACCATCGAAAGAATCCGTTTTACTTCTCCGCACCCGAAGGATTTTCCGGTGCATCTCCTTCGGTTGATGGCGGAGAATCCCCGTTTTTGTCCGAACATTCATCTTCCTCTGCAAGCGGGAAACACGAGAGTTTTGGAAGAGATGAAACGTTCTTATTCCAAGGAAGAATTTTTGGATGTCGTCAAAGAAATCCGCAGCATCGTTCCCGATGTGGGAATTACGACCGATATCATCGTAGGATTTCCGAACGAAACCGACGAAGAATTCGAAGACACTCTCGCGGTCGTTCGCGAAGTTCAGTTCGACATGGCGTTCATGTTCAAGTATTCCGAGCGCGAAGGAACGATGGCGCAGAGAAAACTTCCGGACAACGTTCCCGAAGAAACGAAGTCCGCTCGGCTAACCAAACTCGTAGACTTACAAACTTCGATTTCTCACGAACAAAACCGCGCTCGTATCGGAAGAGTATATTCCATTTTGGTTGAGAACACTTCGCGTAAGTCGGAAAAACAACTCTGCGGAAGAACTCCTTGCGGAAGAATGACCGTGTTTCCCCTTCCGGAAGGAAAGAACGCGGCCGATCTAATCGGTACTACGGTTTCCGTTCAAATCGAGAGCGCGACCAGCGCGACTCTGAAAGGAAGGATCCTTGCTTGAAGAGTGGCGACAATCGGAAAAAGGCGTCCGCTAAGAAGTCCGCACGCGCGTCTTCGGGCCCGTCTGATTCTCAAAACGCCGAGTCGAAGTCAAAAAAATCTTCGTTGAACCAAAAGACTTCCTCTTCTCGAAAGAACACGGATTCTTCTTCTACGAAAAAAAACGCAAAGTTCGAAAGCGATCCATTCGATGCGCGGGAGAATTCTCCCTCTAAAAAGGGCGGTGCGCGTTCGGGTTCCGAATCGACGGCCGCATCCGATCGCGCGGGTTCCGGTTCCGGCGGAGCTTCGACGACTTCTTCGAGAGTTTCGAATTCGGGTAAGGATTTAAGGACCGTTCGTCTGAGTAGCGTCGAAGATCTTCCGCCGGACTTCAAGGTTCACACCGATAAACGTAAATTTTATATGATCATTCCGATCCTGGATCGGTATATCTTGAAGGAGATTCTTTCTCCGTTTTTGGTCGCGCTCGCGTTTTTCACCATGGTTTATATGGTTCTCGCGCTTCAAAAGATGATCGGTCTTTTTGTGGGGAAGGGGGTCGATCCTCTTCGTCTTCTGGATTACTTCGGTTATCTTCTCGCCAATACGCTTCCGATGACGATCCCCATGGCTTGTTTGATGAGCGGGATCATGGCCGCGGGAAGACTTTCCGGGGATTCGGAAATCACCGCGATCCGATCGGCGGGCGTAAGTTTTCCTCGAATCTATATTAACTTTCTTGCATTCGGTTTCGTGATGGCCCTGACGGTCGGATATCTGAACTTCTATCTTTCTCCCGAAAATACGAGAAAGATGAACGAGTTCAACAAATGGGTGCTCGCGTACAATCCTCTTCTCGCGATTACGCCCGGTCAATTCAGCGGAGATAAAACCCAAGACCTGTTTGAAAAACGCGCCCGCACGATGTACACGGAAGGAATGAATTCCGACACGGGCGAACTTCGAGGAGTTCAGATCCGGGAATGGGAAATCTTTCTCGAAGGAAACGAATACTTTCATATCGGCGGAAAGATGATTCCTATGGGCGGCTCGAGAATCATCCAAATCATCAACGCGGGCAAGGGAAACCTCGTAGAAAAACAAGGGCCGGACGGGGATTATGAAAAATCCATCCGTCTCAAAGACGGTTGGATCTTGGAATGGAGCGACGATCGTAAAAGTTTTTCCGTAACCGACTTTCGTAACGGAGAAATGGATTACAACATTCCCAAAGGAAAGGAAAAGAAAACTCTCGAGTTGAACGTGAAACCCGAAACCTTCTCCATGCCCGTGCTCTTTCAGATTCGCAACAACATGGAAAGCGAAGGTCTTGAAAAGATTCCCGGTTTGGAAACTCTCAAAGAGATGGGAGTCGAGATAAAAGGTTTAGTTGGACTAAAGCAAATGGTGGAGCAGATGAAGATCGATCTCGCCATGGGTGCTGCCAACGGAACTCTTACACCCGATCAGATGACTCAATCGTATTCGGTTTTAACGCAGCTGATGGCTTTGATGCAACAAGGGAAGAAAGTTTTAACGGATTTTAATGTGGAAATTCACAGAAGAATCGCGATGCCGATTTCCTGTCTGATTTTCTTCTTCATTTCATTCCCTCTGGGACTTGTGGTAAAGCGTTCCGGAAAAGGAATGAGTTTTACGCTTGCAGTCGTTTTCCTAATGATCTACTTTACATTTTTTACCCTGGGAAGTACGATTTCCTACAATGATAAGGTTCCGGATTGGATCGGTCCTTGGAGTGCGAACATACTTATCGCCCTTTTGAGTATCAATATCATGATCAAAAGAACCGATATGGATTTACCGAAACCCGTTCAAAAGGTTCTGGATAAGATCTCCGATCAAAAAGAAAAATTGACAGAGAGATTAGAAAGTTTAAATATATGGGGAAAAATAAAAAAGATCACGAAAAGAGGTTCCTGACCCGGGAAAATCCGCTGGTTAGTGTTACAATAAATACGATGAGTCAAAAAAACGCGATCATTTGGCATCTCACTTCAGGAAAGGAATTCCCGATTCAAATCTGGAAGCACCCTCGTGTAAACATCGAGCTGAGCAAGGTGTCACTCGACGGACTCGGGGCGATCGACCTTATGAAGGCCGATATTCATATTTTCTTTCTTTCCGTGAGTTTGCAGGAATGGAATCAAATCCGCGAATTCATCCGTAAATTCGAACTTCATCCCTATGTCAGTTTAATCATGGTTTATTCGGACGACGCCGAAAAGATCAACGGAATCGTTCCCGAAAGCGGTAAAATCGAAGTCCTCGAACATCCTGTTCATCCTAGAAATTTAAGACTCATTCTGGATAGAACGATCCAATCCGAATTTTATAAACTCGCCGCGAACGAAATCGGAAATAGTTGTCTGACCAATATCGGATTTTTCGAGGGAGTGTTCGAACTGGCCCAAAAGGAATACAAGGACGCAACCAAAGCGAACGAAGCCTTACAAGCCATTTTGGAATTCGAATCTAAGGTCAAAAAGAACAACGAAGAAATCAACAAGGCTCTCGAAAGAGTCAACGAACTCAAGAACAAGGAATTGCTCGCGTTGCACGAACGACTGAAGGTTTCCGAAATTCTCGATTCGATGAAAACGCAGGAATTGAAGGATGCGTTGGATTTCAAAAAGGCGACCGAACAAGCTCTGAACTATTCCCATATCGAAGAGATTCAACTCGATAAGATTCTCGAGGCGCAGGATCGCCTGTTCGCTTATACGGAAAAAGAGATCAAGGATCTGATCGAAGAAAACCGCAGTCTGAAAAAACGTCTCGGAATCTAATCAACCGCCGCGCTCCGCGTAAACGATTCGAATTTTGAAACCGGCATTTGCCGTGTTTGAAAATTCGATTTCGTTTAATCTTTAAAAAGTTCTCTGGAGAATTCCTTATAATCCGGAGAGTTCTTCCCGAACTTATACTCCGCATACAACAAACCGTGTTTCTTCCGGAGAATATCGTATTTCTCCCGAGCTTGATCGTCCCGATTCTTTTTGGAAAGACGATAGGCCCGTTCGTAACAGTTCGCGAGAAAACCCTGAGCCTCCGCATCTTCGTAATACTTGTTCCCGATTTGGATGTATCTTTCCAAAAGATCCATCGCTTGCATAAAATTTTTGAGAGCGAGTTGATGCTTGATGTATTCACGATAAATCCCGGCTTGCAATTCGCGGAACTGATCGCCATCTCTCACCTTCTCGTTCTGAATTTTTTCCAAAGAATATATCGCAGCGACGAGAAGATGAATCGCGTCCGACCTTGACTTGTTTAAGTCCCTTGCAAGAGCGCGTTCGAAATTCTCGCGTCGATTTTGTTTCTGCCAATCGTAACGATCCGCTTCGAACGTCCGTTGATCGAATTCTTTTCGTTTTGCGTCGGCGAGATCGCTCGATTTGCGAAAACGATCCACGGAACTTAAGAAACCTTCTTTTGCTTTTTCAAAAAGACTTTTGGAATTCTCCTCGCTTGCGTCTCCCAAAAGATCGATGTCCTCGAAGGGGAGAACGTCCTTTCCCCAATTTGAATCGCCGCTCGTGCCGTCGGGGATGAGAATCTCGATCTTCTTTTCGTTCGACGTTTGTCCGCTTTGCGGAGTCAAGGGAGAATGGAGAATAAAAAATGAAATCGTAAAGCACGCGAATCGAAAGTAAAACGAGGAAGGGTTCATTCGGATTATGCTCGAAACAAAGACGAACACGAAGAAACGCCGGTCCGACTTTGAAAAAAAATATCTTAGGTCAATTTAGGATTGGTCGCAGATGCCCGTCATCAAAAAATTAGATTGAAATCAACGAGAAAGAGTAACGAAGAATGAAAGAAGTTTCGGTTCCCGCGACAAAAAGAATCGCACTCGTCGCACACGACAATCGCAAAGAGGATTTGGTCGCATGGGTCAAAACCCATCGTGAGATATTATCCAGACATCATCTATTCGGAACGGGGACGACCGGAAAATTGATAAACGAAGAGGCCGAATTGCCCGTATATCGATTTCTTTCGGGACCGTTAGGAGGGGATCAGCAAATCGGGGCGAAAATCGCGGAAGGGGATTTGGATATCGTGATCTTCTTTTGGGACCCTTTGACCGCGCAGCCGCACGACCCGGATGTAAAAGCACTCTTAAGAATTGCAGTACTTTATAATATACCCATGGCTTGCAATCGATCGACCGCGGATTACATGATCAGTTCTCCCCAGTTCATCACATCGTATCAGAAAGTTCTGATGGACTACGGCACGAGAATTCGCAGGGATTAAACGAAGACGAATTTTGAATCGAGACGATTTTGCCCAAATACGAAATTTGCATCGGAATTTATTCGCATAATGCGAACGCTTTTGTTTGCATGAATCTCGTTTCGGATGTCTTGCATTAAATCGTAGTCTAATGCGATGAGAAAACCTTTTTTTGCTTTGATAAAGAGCGTTTAAAGCAAGAATTTTTTTGAATTCTTGTCGGGACAAAAAGAAATAGCGTTTATTTTGGAAGCGAAGACCGGTTTTGATTTCTATTTTTGCAGTAGTTCCTACAGATTTTGTCGTATTCCGTAGTTCCGACTTTTATAAAAGTGTTGTTCCCGGCTTTCTTGTATGAGTTCCTACACATGTTTACCGGTAAAATAAGCAACGATGAGATCGATTCTTAGTATTTTTAAAAAGATTCCCGGCAAAATTCTTCCCTTGCAGTTTTCGAAAGAAGCGGTCGCGGCGATCCGAGCGCATTTGGCGCATCGCCCGGAATCCGCGTTCCAGGTAAGAATCGAAAGGAAGGGAAAACATTCCAACGTTCAGGTCGGATACGATCGTAAGAAAAACATAAAAACCGCATATTCTTATCCGATTCCCGTCGAAATCGAAGCGGACGACGAGGTTTGTCTGGAAGGATCTCGGATGGAATGGGACGCGGAAGCCCGGGAATTTCGGATTCATCCGGATGTGGATTTGGATCTGGAATACGGAATTCTTTTCAACCGATTTACGATCCACGTCAATCGAAACACGTTCAAAAGCGATTCCGCTCGAATCTATCAAAAACAGTCCGATTATCCGACTTGGTTTCCGATCGAACCGGAAAGATTCATTCTTTCTAAAACGAAAATCCAAGGAAGAGTCTGGACTTTCGATTTGAAAGAACGATACGACGCCGAGGAAATTCTCAGATTGGAGCAGGGAATTGCCGAAGAGATTTTGGATTATTTCAGCGAGTTTCCGCGACTTCGCGATTGAGGTTTAAAGTTAACGATAAATTCGATCGTCTTCGGAAGATTCTGTTTCGTCTAACGTTTCCAGAGGACTCGATCGCCTTCGGAGATAGTTTTGAGTCCGTTGTTCCCGTTGTCCGGAACGGCTCTCGAAAGAAAGTAATCCGTTTCTACGATCGTAGCCTCTCCCGATTTCCCGGCGGTGTTGTAGATCTGGACCTTACTTCCTTTTTTTAAGCCGTCGAGAGTTCCCACATTGAGAATGATGTCTTCGTCTTTCACCTTTAAGACGGAACCGGAAGGCGGAATCGCCGCGAGAATTTTAGAAGCCGATCTTGCGGCCGCTTCGGGAAGAAAATCTCTTCCTTTCGCAAAAACGCGGAACGTTGAAAGAACTTTTTCGTGTTTCGAGTCCTTGATCGTCCAATCGATGTTTAAAGAATGATTTTCGTATTTTAGGGAACCGTAAATTAGGAATCTCGGTTTGATCCCGTTCTTGGCCGAATCCTTCACTTTCAAAAAGGTTGTTTCGTTATAAGGCACGATCCCCGTATATGCCTCCGAATTGATGTCGAAAGAACTTGGATTGTTTCGTGCCGTTTCCAAAACCCCGGAAAGGGCGATCGTAGGATTTAACGAAAGAATTTTCCGCACGGAAGAGGAAACTAAAAGCGCGAGATCGGGATAATCTCCTAAATAGGATTTGTCCGAAAGATCGAACATCAAAAGAACGGGCGGAGTTCTTCCGTAATTTTCCGAAAGATTGTCTCCGGTGATTTCCACCAAACCTTCTTTATATGCGATCGATTGTTTCATCGAACCTAAAAGATTCTCGATTTCGTACTGATACTTTTCGTTTTCCGGATATTTCTTTCTTAAAAATAAAAGAAGGTTCAAATATCGAGGGAAGAATGATGTTCGTTTGTATTCGGACAAGGTTTGAAACTGAACTTCGGGTTGCGCGGGAATCAATTCTCTCGCAGTCGCAAGATGATGGGACGCCATATCGTATAGAAGAGAATTTTTCGCGGATCGAAACCGCTGCATTCTGTAATCACCGAGTTTTCTTCGGAAAGAATGATTCTCGGGAAAATGATTCAGCGCCGCCGACTCCGCTTTTTGTCTCGAGACGGAATCTAAATCATCTAATTTTAATATTTCAACGAGGTCGTTTTTGAGCGCGTCTTTTAGGTTAGAATCTTTGTTCGCTTCTTTCTCTTCCGCAAACGCTTTGAGATACAGATAAGAAGGATTTTGAGGATATAAAGAAACGAGCTTTCGGGCGAGCGTAACCGCAGATGAATGGTCGCCTTGCCAAATTCGGATTCTTACGAGCGAATCGATCGCTTCCTCGAAATCCGGATACAGAGAAATCGCTCTTTCGAGTTTTTCGGAGGCCATCTCGAGCTTTTGTTTTCTTTCCTGGTGCGAACTTTTTTCGGACCAATCGATCAACAAAGAAGCCATATTAAAAAATAACTCCGGATCATCGGAGGAAGACGCGAGGACCGAGTTCCAAAGATGATAGGATTTGGAAAAGTTTCCCGTTTTACCGTTTACTTTCGCTTCCAAGATTTGAACTTCTTTCGAGCTTTGAAATTTTGTGCGCGAGGCTTCCAGCTTTTTCAGAGCGGATTCGTAACTTCCCATTTCCAGGAGGATTTGGATTTGGACGGGGGCTAAGACCGGATCGAACGGATCCGTTTCGAGAGACGGCTTCAGAAGCTTTAGAGAATTCTGATATTCTTTCTTGCGAACGTAAGCGAGGGCGGCTCCTTTGATTGCGGTCTTATTTTCCGGTTCGAGAGCGAGCGCTTTGTTATACGCTTCGAAGGATTCGTTATACTTATGCAGATGTTTTGCCGCTTCCGCCAATCCGAGGAGCGACCGAACGGACATCGAGTTCGCTCTCGATGCTTCGGAAAAAGATTGATATGCTGCGGCGTAATTTCTGTCTTTGAGAAAGGATTCTCCCTCTTGTATCTTTCGAATCGTTTCCTGCGATGAAATCGGTCTTAAGCAAAGTAGGATTGCTAAGAAGATTAAGGAGCGTTTTTGAATAAGGTCGAATTTCATTTTGTGAAGAATCCCGCTTCCGCTTTTCCTGAAGTGTTTCTGAAATTCGCTTCGACTGTCAGCGGAATATAGAAATCTTTTTTGTCAGCATCCATTCTGCTTTTGAAGGATACAATATATCTGCGGTCTTTATGTGTTAGAAAAGAATCATAGAGATTTTTTTCTAATCCTTCTCCCGGAACTAAGATGTATTTGCCGCCGGTCGATGCAGCGATCGTTTTGTAGGTTTCTACGGCCGGTCCGTTATCCGACAAGGATAGAAAATAAACCGGGATGGAGTGGGCTTTGGAGTAACGGATGATCTTTTCCGGAGAAATCTGCGTAAACGAGTCTGCGTGCGAATTTCCGGAAACCAAAATCAAAACGATCCGAGGACCGAGCCGGTCAAGTAGGTCGGATATCCCTCTGTAAATCGCCTTGCCGGTTTTCGAGGAGCTTTCGCTCGGAGAGGTTCTTAAGATTCGAAAGATTTCATGCATTGAGTAGTTGAAATCGGAAGCTTTGATGAGTTCCGACCCTGAACGGAGAACTTCAACGCCGTCGTATTGTCTCAAGGAGGTCAGAAGAGGTTTGAGCGATTTTTCGAATACAGGATAGGCCGCTTTTACTTCGGGAGTGTTCTCATAAACGAGGGAGACTGAAATTCGATTGTTGAATTGCTGCATATCGGCGAGCCCGATCAAGGGGGCCAAGTTGCCGTACTCGTAAACACGGAAAGAGTTCCTCGGTATTGCTTTGATGTCCCGGCCGGATCGATCACGGACTCGCATAAATACGGAAATATCCGGATATTCTCTGTTTAAAACCTTTTCAACTACGATGTCCAGGTTGGAAGACATCTGGTTGGAGGGGCTGAAAATCTCGACTCGATGGCGGTTGAAATCGGCAATATAATGAGTCCCGGTGTAATCGAATGCAGAAGAGAATGGTTGGTTTAACTTTCGAACCATATTCTTCGAATCTCGGAATGAATCGAGGGCTTTCCAAGTATTTTCGAGAGTGTTGTAGATGATGAGTCCCGACTTTTCATCCGAGATATAAAGTTCGTTCTTTCGAATCGTGAGATTTCGAGGTGACGATAATGTATTCGGGTTTGTAATTTCTCGAAGAAAGTTTCCTTCCGCATCGAATACTGCGATTCTTGAATTTCCGCGATCGGCTACGTAGATTTCTCCTTTGGAATTTACTTTGAGTCCGGATGGATTTCGCAGAATTCCGACTCCAATTTCCTGAATAAATGTGCCGTCCGTTTTTAGTTTTTGAACGCGATTGTTTCCGGAGTCAGAAACATACAGAAATCCGCTTTTTGTTAAAAATATTCCCGTCGGACCGTGAAATTCACCGTTCCCTTTTCCGGATATTCCGAAGCGATTTCTATATTCACCCCGTGTATTGAATTCATAGATCTTGTCAGACTTAAAATCAGCTACGAAAATCGAGGTTCCTCTCAAAGAGAAGAATAGAGGACCCGATAAATTCCGACCTAAGGATCCTTTGAAGTTATCAACGGGATTGCCATTGGGATCAAATTTTACTATATTCGCTGTATCAAAAGAGAGAACGTAGAGAAATCCATCATCGTCAATTGCTACGTCGGATGGATTTCGAAACCGAAAACGCCGAAGGTCGTCGCCTATAATTGCAGAGTAGTAACGAGGGGCAGAATCTTGGCTGCCACCAGCGAGGTTGATTCTGAGAGCATCGAGTCTTGCTTTTTGAATTTGATTTAGGCCGGTCGTACCCTCGATTTGTTCTAATTCCGACATGCTCTCTGGCCAATCACCGGACAAGTAGTAAGAATTGGAAAGTAAGAGTCTTGCTAAAGTAAAATCCGATTTAATAGAGAGTGCCTTTAAAAAGTTCTCCCGAGCGGAAGAATATCGAGAATTATTAAAATACGAAAAACCTCTCGAAAACTGGGTTCGAGCTTCTTTTTCTTGGATAGAAAAATTTGGAAGTCCGTCGGAATTCAACGTGAAAGTAATGAAAAGGAGGGGCAATAAAATTAAGAATCGATAGAAATACATAATTAGTCCGGAATTGAACCCCGATCTCTCTATGAGGGCCAAAAAGAGACATAATTTCAAGAATTTTTTAATCAAAGGAATTAATTACAGAAACCGAAGCGACGAGTTTGAAACTCGGAAATTCTAATCGTTAAAAGGAAGGGGTCGGAATTCCTGAATCGCGAAATTGTTTTTTAAAATCGATTTGTTCTCGTTGCTCGGAATCGGCCGAAAGGGGAGCGAAGTTCTCAGAAGAGAAGGTGATTCGATATTCTGAATCAGGTTCTGAAAGCTATTATTTTCAGGATGAACATGATGCAACTTCCAATTTTCGTTACGTTTATACCATGTTTCCCGCTTTGCACGATTCTGCGAGAGCTCGGTCCTCGTTTCGCGAAGAAGAAAATCTAAGATAAGAATATATTTTCTAAATCTCTTTTCTATATGATTTAACTCTTCCAAAGAGGTTTCCATTTCCTTATAAATATCGGATTATCCCGATAAAAAATCTGAAAATTATGCACTGTTCAACTCGAAATTTTTTCCTCGCACAAGTTTCTTCAAAATGAATTTTCGATTGGAAATAATCGTGAAATAAAAGTGCAAAGGACCGATTTCAATTTTTGTTAATTTTATGAGTTCCTCCCTTAAATTTTTACTTTGAGAATCGTCTTCTATATCCAAATCGACTAATCGAGAAAAAAATTTACACACCGATATTCCGAAGTAAAAACCGGCGAACTTGGCCTCATACCAATCTTGATGATCAGGACGGAAGGAATATCGAATCAATTGTAGATGTTTTGATTGATAGAGAGTTTTTCTAAAAGCAGTATCTGAAAACTTTGAAAAAAGATTTTCCTTCTGAAATTTAACAATTAAAAAATGAAAATAATTTCTTAGATTCTTGTGTTTCTTTATTTGTTTTAATACGTGACTTTCTAAATGCAGCGGAATCAATAAATCCGAGGGGCCCATGTTACGGTGTGATTGACCTTTATATTCGGTGAAACTTCTGATCGTTTGCTCTTGCATCGTAATCTCCATGCCATTTACGGTTCCGGAGAATTCTGGAAGAGTTACTCAAGCAAAAAAAATTAAGAAAAAGAATTCATAACGGCTAAGTGTGCTTCAACGGATTCTGACAATGCGGTTAAGTCGTAACCCCCTTCTAAGAAAGATAAAACTTTTCCTTGGCAGATTTTGTTGGCGCTTTCAAGTGTGATTCGAGTTAATTCCTCAAAGCCAGTTGTCGTAATATTCATACCTCCAAGGGGGTCATCTTTATGAGCGTCAAATCCGGCTGATATTAAGAGGATATCTGGTTCATAACTTTCTATTGTCGGAATTACTATTTCTTTGAATTTTCGAACGTAAGTTTGATTGTCTGAATTCGCTTGCATTGGAATATTTTTCGTTACACCAACACCAGGACCCTCGCCCATCTCGGACAATGAACCCGTCATCGGATAGAATGGGAACTGATGTATAGATAGGTAGTAAACTGTTGGATCTCTATAAAAGATTTCCTGAGTTCCATTTCCATGATGAACGTCCCAGTCGAGAATGAATATTTTTTTAAAACCGTTCTTCTGTAGGTAACGAGCTGCGATAGCAACATTGTTTAACATGCAAAATCCCATAATACGATTATGTTCTGCATGGTGTCCGGGAGGTCTTAAAAGAGAGAAACCATTTCGAATTTGACCGGAGATGATTGCATCGGCCAGGGCCAGGCCCGAATTTGCTGCCGAATATGCAGCAAGCCACGATTTTTCCGTGAATGGAGTATCGGAATCAAAGTATCCTCTCCGTTCTTTGGAATCTTCAATTTTTTGCAAGTGATAACTTGAATGAACTTCCTTTAGAAGGTCTTGAGGAAAGCCTTTCATTTCCGGCCTGAATAGAGAAGAAAAATAGCTGGTTTGATGCAATCGATTCAAGCATGCAAGAAGTCGGTCTGAATTCTCGAAATGTGAAATTCGAGGTCCTGAATTATGCTGCAGAAAATCTTCTGAAAAGATAAAACCCGTAGACATCACGCCTCCTAACCCTTTGCAAATGACATTTAAGTCATTTTTCGATATAACATTTCAAAAAGAATTTGATTATCAATCCGAATTCCAAACAGTTTCTTTTAGTTCGCCGGATTGAACTCCGACATTTAGTAAAGAACTGAAAAATATCTTTGAACTTTCCGAACATTTAAAACCTGTGAAAACGATTATTCCTTTTATATTTCTATTTTTCTTCTGGACTCCATCTTTATTTTCTGACTTCGATCTGCCTTTTCCAAAAAGGAATAATAAAAAACAAATACCGGAAGTGACTTTCCGCGAAACTATTGATTTAGAAGTCGGATCTACGCGAATTGAAAAGAAAAAAGTTGAAGATTCGAACGCTACGAATTCGGAAAGACTCCCAACTTCCGAGATATTATCAAAATCAAAAATCCGAAAGCCAGAACCGGATTTAAGAGCGAAGGTGGAAGTCGGAATCCCCCAGCAAAATGTCGAGAATTCGGTTAGAAACCCTGAGCCAAGAGCAATTTTGAGCGCTAAAGTTCCTGAATTCTCTCGGGGAATTTATATATCCCAAAGGACTTTAAAGAAGGAAAAGGAATTTCGGGACTTAAGAAGAAAAGGTAAAGAACATGGCGTGAATTTGCTTGTGATTGATGTGCAACCGTCGGCACCTTCCAAACGGGTTTTAGAAGGATTGGTCGAAGAGGGCTTCTATCCGGTTGCAAGAGTTGTTAATTTTGACGGAGGACTCCCGACCGAAAAACCCTCTAATCAAAGGATTACTTCTATTCTTAAATCAATTCGATCCGCCTGCGAATCCGGATTTCCGGAAATTCAATTAGATTACATTCGATATGCCGACAATCTTCAATTAAAATTAACATACGAGACGCGTTATAAGAATATCTCAGGCATTATAAAAGACATAAGAAATGAAACACTCAAATGCGAAAATCTTCCTTATATAGGAGCAGATATTTTTGGTCGGATCCCATTCAATCAGAACGATATGATCGGTCAGAAAGTGGAAGTCTTTGCACAAGTAGTCGATGTCATTTATCCTATGTTGTACCCTTCCCATTTTTATGGGATGCCTGCTCGCATCAAAGATCCTTATCAAACCGTTTATGACGGAACTCTTCTTACATTAAAACGATCGTTAAAGACGACACGCGTTATCCCATATATCCAAGGATTTAACATGTCCGTTGGAAAGTCGGGACTCACACTTCCCGATTATATTAAGGCACAAGTAAAAGCGTCGTACGATAGCGGCGGCCATGGGTTTGTGGTCTGGAATGCCTGGAATGATTACGAATCAACTTTCCAGGCCTTGAAGGATTACGATAAAGAGACAAAAAAGGACTAGTTATAAACCTTTAAAAACTGGTTTCCGTTTCTGTTCGATCGCCTTGATGGTTTCTTTAAAGTCCGCGGATATAAAGTTCCTTGCTTGAGATTCAGCTTCTTTTTTTAGAGCGGCTTCCAGTTTATCTTTGTCGTAAGTATTCTTTTTCAATTCAGCGAGCGCCAAAGGAGCGCTTTCGGATAAGGCGATCGCGATTTCTGTTGCTCTTCCCAGGACTTCTTTTTGAGGAACGGAATCGTTGCAAAGTCCAAGTCGGAACGCCTCTTCTCCGTTTAACGTTTCGGCCAAAAATAAAAGCCTGTTTGCGATATGAGTTCCGAACAATTCTTTAACGATATAACTGGAACCCATTCCAGGATGAATTCCGAGTTTTACAAAGTTGAATTGATATTTTGATTCGTTGGCAAATACGCGAATGTCGCACGCAAAAGCCAGAGAAAATCCGGCTCCGATTGCGTGACCGTTGGCCGCGCAGATAACCGGGATATCCAATCTTCTTACCGATAAAAATAGATTATAAAATTCGAACATAGTTTTCTTGTTCGTCTCGTAATCTTTTGTTGAGAAGGACTTAAGCAGTTCGAAATTTCCGCCCGCGGAAAAAATGTTATTTTTTCCGGTCAGAATGACAACTCTCGGCTTGTGTTTTTCCGAGGTTTCAATCAATCCATCGATGATCTTTTTGAATTCCAGTCCCATTTCGCGAGTCATAGAATTTCTAGTTTCCGGGTTGTTGAGGCTTAAAGTCAGGATTTTGTTTCCTGAACCCAGGTCGATTGTGTCTTGATCTATGAATCCCATTAAACTGCTTTTTTCTCCAAATCAAAACTTTCATACCAGATTCGATCGGATACGGTCAACGGTTTTTCTCCGATTCCCATCTGCGTATAATACTCGAGCAGTGTTTCTAAATGAACGGCTTCTTCATCTTCTAAGGTCCAAAAGGAAGAATCAATTGATTTCGAGATCAACGCTTGTCCTCTTACTGAATCTTGAAAATATTCCGGTTTTCCGGAGAAGATTAGGTGGGCTGATATTAAGTCGAAACGAATCGTTTCCATGATTTTTTTAAAATCGGCTTCGTTTTTTTCGAAATATCGGGAAGCGATTTCGGTTTGAAAGTAGTCGCCCCAAGTCAAAATGTCCGGTTCTACTCCGGTTTTCACTTTGATCTCTGCAAGTTTCTCCTCTTCTAAGAACGGAGTAACGGCAAATCTATCAACGAGTTCCTTTAGAGAGATCAAATCCAGGATTTTTCCGGCTGATAGCTTTCCCTGTTTCATCATATCGAACAATTCCGGGTTGAGTTCCGACTTTCTTGTATCCATACATTCTTTTTCGGGTTAATTCCAAACCTTCAGCGGGATTTTTTTTGGAGATTTCCGTTTCTCGATATTGTTCGTTACAAGGATCGCGACAAACTTCCGTTTAAAAAGTCGGATCTCCGTGTGCTTCTCCGATTCACAGAAAGAATGTCGAATCACGATTCATTCTCTTTTTTCTCGATCTTATGTCTCATAAGTTAACGCGACTGAATTCCGACTTCCCCCGAACCGATATTTACTATACACTTCTCCCTTACGCAAAAACGAAACAATGGCAGTCGGAAGATCGGACAGTTTACAGGAACTTATCACCATCCTCGAAACGATGTTTGGCGAAACGATCATCGGAACCGACATCAATCTCGTAAAACATCTATTCTACTATCTCAAGGCGGACGATGTGGAGTTTCCGTTCGACTACGACGGGCAAAGGTTTTTTGCCATCGTAGAGGACATCGAAGAAACCAGCGTAAAGCTGAGGATCCCCGGAGCGACACAAGGCTTGACCCTCCGCGCAAAAATCAGTTTTGAAATTATGAATATTCTCTATCAATTCGAGGTCGTAATTCTCGAATTTTTGGACGATTCCATCATACAAATCCGAATTCCGTCGGAATTACAGGCCGCATCCTTTCGAAAGAACGTCCGCGTCGCGGTGGACGACCTTTTCATGAACTACGTGATACTTTTCCGCTCTTTGACCGGAGGAGGTAGGGAGATCGGCCGGAATATTCAAGTGGAACAGAGATTCAACAATCTGATGCGGGAAATCAAAAAGGACAATCCGGATCTGAGACTAATCAATATTATGATATCCGAATATATTTCCACCGTATCCAGGGAATACGAAATCGTGTTCTTTTCGCAGGATCGGGAGGAAACGTTTTTGGATTCCTTTATCAAAAGGAACGACCGTCCGGTTTTTATACCGGACACTTCTCTGATCATAAATTATATCAAAGAAAACGCGACTTCTCCGGTAGGGAATTACAGGGAAGAATACATACGGATGGTGTTGGAAAGCGGTCAGGACTACGCCGATAAATTTTTCAGGGAACTTCAAAAGAAGGAAATCCGCGAATTCGTGATTTCCTATCTCGTTCTTCCGATTCGGCTGTTCAACGACGTGATCGGTTATATCCGGGTTTATACTTCCGCGATGGACCGTTATTCGATCACTCCTTCCCAAGTCGGATATCTGATCGAACTCTCGGAAATTTTCAGTTACTCGATGACAAAGATTTTTATCCGAGAGGATAATTATAGGAATGCAAAAGCCGGAACGAGGGTCGTGGATATCAGTATTAACGGACTTTTATTCGAGATCGACGAGCGGAGAATTTTTCAGTATTTAAAAAAACATAATATTATAAAAATCTTCATTCCCGTTTCAGAACGAACTTTGATTCTTCGGGGAGAAGTGGTTCGATATATCACCGTGGAAGAAGGTAAATATCATCTCGGAGTGAACTTTTTCGATTCCAATCCGGACGACATGCTCATTCTTCAGAAGTATATCTTTACCAGAACGCGTAAGATTCTTTCGGAATAAACGAATCGGCACTACAAAGCGGTTTGCTGTTTTTTGCGCGGTTCCTTTGAGCCTTTACTGGATCGGTTTTAAAACGTAAGGATCGCCGGGAACGGAAGCCGGTTTGAATGTTTTGTATTTTTCAAACGATTCCGCGAACTTACCTTTCAGAATTCCGACTTCTTCCGATTCGCCCAAACCGGTCTGTCCCGAGGGCGAAGTCAATTCCCTGATTTTATCCAGATAAAGTTTGCAAGCCAGCAAATGAATTCTATAATCGGAAGGATCGAGTCTGTCCGCGTCTTTGGTGAGTTTTTCCGCAATCGTATAATAGGTATCCGATCTTTTTCTGTTTTTGGAAGCGTAAATCGGAGATGAATCGGCTTTGGTCGGAGTCCGAGCGGCTTTCGATTCTTCCAGGTAAAGATAATAATACGTAAGAGCGGAGTTGATGAGAAGTTCGCTGTCCGATTTGGTCAACTTAAACGCTTCTTGAATCACTTCCATGGACTTGGAAAGGACGGTAGGATTTTTAAAACCTTCGGTTTCGTATTTACGATTCAGGTAATCGATGTATTCGACATAGAATTCCAATTCTTCCTGCGAGTTTCCGAAACGTTTTCGGTTTTTCCAAGCCATTGAAAATTCGGCGCCGGCGGAAACGTAAGCCTCACCCGTTCGTTTGTATAAAAGTCCCAAGCGGAAATGCCCCATCGGAGAAGAAGGGTCCAGGCTGATGGTATGTTTGTAAGAGCGGATCGATTCCGCGATTTCGTTTCTGGAAAGATAATAGTCGCCTTTCTTACGTTCTACGATCGCAGGTTCTATTTTTTCCGAAACGAGAGGGGCGGCCACCATGAGGTTTCTGTCCTTAACAAGTCCTAAGTTTCCGATTCCTCTGGCCCTTTTTCCGATGAACGACGTCTGAAAGATGGATTTGATTTCGATCTGCGCTACGATGTTTCCGTTTTTGTAATTCTTATGATCGAAATCCTTTTCGATAAGATATAAGATTTGCCCGACCCTGAGGCCCGGATCGTAGTTGATCTTGATCGTGACAAGGTCGGCTCTCGTATCGACGCCGATATCGAGATACTTGTTTTTTCCTTCCTCTTCGATCGGCTTTACCTTATCGTAAAGAACGGTCTCGCCTATGAGAATCATCTTTTCTTTTTCCGGTTTGCCGGGATCACGGAACGCGTAGACGAGCTCCCGCGCGTCCGTTGTTCCCAAAGGAAGAAGGTTCAGTAGAATCGACAATAGAAGAAGGAAAATTCGAAAGGATCTCACCTTCCAAAGATCGGCCGATCTTGCAATCCGGCCGGAAAAAAAGATCCGTTCCGGCCGCATTTCCCATCCGATTTCGCGGTGAGAATTCGGTTGAAAGGGCTTTCGTTTTTCCGGCGACTCAGTCGAACGAGATCGCCGAGACATTAAGGATTCAGATTTTGAAATGAGGGAATTCTCGGGTGAGAATGTGCCGCTTGCGCGTTGCTGCCAGGACGTTCCAGAACCGCCGCCTTGAGCCTGGCTTCCACGGCGGCGTCCGCCTCCTCTTTGATATCGGTAAAGAATAGGATTTTTTCGGGTGTGATCTTCAGTTGTTCGGCGATCTTCGTATAACTCGAAGATTCCCGTTTGCCTCCGACGGCCGTATCGAAATAACCGGAAAAATATCCGGTCAAGTTGCCGGAATTTGAATATTCGAAAATTAACTTCTGCGCTTGAACGCTTCCGGAAGAATATACGGCGGCGCGTTTGCCCGCGGTTTGAATTCGGTTTAAAAAATCGGACACGTCTTCGAACATGGAACTTTTCAATTCGCCGCTTTCGTAGCCTTGTTTCCAAATTCTCCCTTGAATCTCTTTGAGAGGACCGCTTTTACGATCCACGCTCACGAGATGTTTGCAGTAATCGCTTAAACTTTGGGGAGAATCGTCGATCTTCCCCTTGTAAGTCGGATCGTTTTTTCCTTCTTCAAGAAGTTTTTCGACCCATTCTTTCTCCAAAGAATTCGACCGGAAGAACTCGTCGAACTTCCCGACCGAGTACGGAAACAGAACCTTATGTACGAACTCGATGGGAGTCGTGGTTCCTTCGATATCGAATAGATATAAATCGAATTCCTTTATATTCAATTACGCGGCCCCTCTGATTTTTTCGGCTTCCGCTACCAGGTATTCATGGACGTCTTTCTCGTCTTTCTCGAAATTTTTCAGAACGATCAGCCAGGAAAGCGCGCAAGGAACCCAAAATAAAACCGAGATTGAAAGTCCGAGCGATCTGTCTCCCGGAGTCAAACCCAAAATCACGGCGCTCATCGCGGGGCCGAGTCCTTTTCCGAGGTCGTCCGTTAGGTTGTAGAGAGCGAACATACTACTTCTATTTTTTGGAATATTCACGTTAATCAATGTAGCTCTGACGTTCGGTCCCGTTACGGAGATGATGAATCCGGTAAGGATGTTGACGATGATGAACAATCCAGAGCCGGCGATATTGTCCGCTTTTAAAAGATAAATGCACGGAAGAATCCCGATGAGAATACTCGACATGCAAAAAATCGGAAGAAGCCGTTTGTTGCGGTTGTAGATTTTTTGTCCGATGATTCCTCCGAAAAAAGTTCCCGCAAAAACGCCGATCGCGGCATAAGTGAGAAGCATCGTCGCCGTTGCCTTGTCGAGATGATAGGAAGTTTCGTAGTAGTCGACTAAGAACACGAAGAACACTCCCCACGGAACACAGCCCGGAATTCCCTGTAAAAAGATCCCTATGTTCGTTTTGTTTTGAAAGAGAAGCCGTACGTCGCTCCAACGAAGATGAAAACTTTCCTCGGGAAATTTTTCGGCGATTCCTGCCCATTCCGATTCTCCGCCGCCTCGAATCGGTTCCTTGCAAAAGATCCAATAGATGAGCGCAAAGAAAAAGGAAGGAATGGAAAGATAAATAAAGCTGGTTCTCCATCCGTTGATCGGGTCTGCGTTCCCTAAAATTCCTCCGAAAAGCTGACCTACGCCGAGTCCGATTCCCATCGAAAGCGAAACGTAAGCGGCGGCGGTGGATCTGGATTTATCCGAAAAGTAATCGCCGAGAACTGTAAACAGGAGCGGAAAAATTCCTCCGAGCCCGAATCCGGTTAAGGTTCTATAAATCACGAACTCGGGGTAACTCGTCGCGAATCCGGAAAGAAAACAGGGGACTTCTCCCAGAAATACGGAGAATAGGATGAGCATTTTGCGGGAATACTTTTGCGAAAGGTAGCCCATGCTCACCGATACGGCCCCGCCTAAGATGAAGAATAAAATCGGAATTACGCCGCCGATATACCAATCCACTTCTTCCTGGCTGTTGAGTCCGAAAGAGGCACCGATGTTTTTCAGGTTCGGTGCGATGAGATTTTGATCCGCGAATAGGAAGAAAGCCATTCCCATAATCATCCAGAACGCCAAAATCGCGTTCCATCCGTGGTTCGCCAATTCTCCCAATCCGAAAAAGCGAAGAAGGCTTTTTTCCGAAGGTCTTTTTTCCATATTCTCTCCGATCCGATGTATAATTCTTTTTAGAAACGAATTCAAACAATGGGGAACGCGGACGAAAACTCAAGGAAACTTTAAATCCGATTTTAGAATTCGATCCCCCGTTCGAGCGTTCGTAACGAGACATAGAAAACGATCCGTTTTATTTCAAAAGCGTTTAACGATGAAAATATTCCGTTTTTAATCTGTTTTAGAATATTTAGTTGACCCCTATGATTTTAATGATTCTTTTCTTCCAAACAAATCGGATTTCGCAATGACCTTTCATCACAAAGAATTCTACATTCTCTCCAGTTCCGATAAATCAAAGTTATATTGTCAATCTTGGACAAAACCGAACGCAAACCGAGTGATGATCTTTCATCACGGTTTCGGAGAACATAGCGGGCGTTATGCGAACCTGCTTCGTTATTTTGCGAAAAGCGACATCAACTTCTATTCCTTCGATATGAGAGGTCACGGGAATTCGGAAGGAAAGCGAGGTCACGCGGACTCCTTCGATTTATACGTAAGGGATCTTTCCGATTTTGCGAACGAGGTTTTAAAGAGGGAACAAAGGGACCGGTTTTTTCTTTTGGGTCATTCTCTCGGTGGAGCGGTCGTGCTTCGTTACGCGCAGGAAGGAATCAATCAGGATAACATTCTGGGATTGATTTTAGGTTCTCCGGCGCTTAAAGTAAGGATGGACTTTCAAAAGAAACTGAAGAAGTTCGTGGGCGGTTTTTTAAGCAGGATTTCTCCCGCTACGCTTGTTGACGCGGAATTGGATCTTCATTTTCTTTCGCATGATCCGGATGTGATCGAAGCATATAAGCAAGATCCATTGGTTCACGGCAAGGTTTCTCTCAGGATGGGGACCGAACTTTTGGAATTAGGACCGAAGCTAATTAAAAAGGCGAACGTGATCCGTTGCCCTGTTTTGATTCTTCACGGTCAAGAGGACGGCCTAATCGATGTGAACGGTTCCATGGAACTTTATAAAAATCTAATTTATCGAAACAAAAGAATGAAGATTTATCCGGGTTTGTATCATGAAATCATGAATGAATTTCCGGAACACAGAGACGAGGTTCTCGGCGATATTCAGGCGTTTTTGGATACGATCCTTCGGGAAAAATCTCCCGGCGAGGAGAAGAATTCTTCCCTGAAAATGAAGAAGAAACAGAAGGATTCCGCTTCCAATAAGAAGAAAACCGCCGTTTGAGGACTCGGGATTTTTCGGGTTTTAGGGAATTCGTATTTTAGAATGGATTGAAAGACGCGCGCGCGAAGCGCGCGCGGGAAATTCGCCGATTACTCTTTTCTATAGATAAAAATAAAGGAAAGTGTGAATAGAAATCCCAAGATGGCAACCAATCCGAGTAACGAACGTTCGGTGGTCGGAAACCAGGTTCCGTTTTCGATCTTACGGTTGACCCGTTCCGTCTCCACGTCTGCGACCGGATTTCCACCCGATACGGAAATCGAAACTTCGTAACGAGGAGAGGGATAACCGATCTTAAACGCCTTCATATCGGAAGGAACGTCTTCTTGAATCCTTTCCTGTTTAGCCGCGCCGATAAAGGAAACTTCCATATCTTGCGGTTTGGAAAAAACGGCTCTGTAACCTTCTTCCTTCTCGGCAAGCATTCTATCCTTAAAAGTCACTGTGGAAAGATTATTCGCCGGAATCGTATAAGAAATTTGTAATTCGGAACTTCCGGGAAGAATAGCTCTGTCCAAAAGTTTACCGTTCGGTCCGTCTTGGAGAGAAAGAGGAATCGCCATTCTGGATTCTCCCTGAGTGAGCTGCCCCGCGATCTCGGTCGCTTCGGATGGGACGAAAATTTCGAACGGATTCTGCTCGTCCTGATAACTTTTAGGAGGAATCGTGTTGTTGGATATTAGGAAAATCTTAAATACTCTGAGAAAATCGCGGCCTCTCGAGATCTGCATCGCGGATCTCGTTCTTACGAGGGATTTATCTCTTGTCTTTTCGTAGACGATGATTTCCTGAACTCCAGAGCGCATAACGGGGACGGGAGGAACCATCTTGTTGTAATTGACTCCGCCGTATTTCGCCTGAAGAAGAATCGGAGTCTGATCGGGAACGGTGAGTTTAGAAACGACGAAAGAGCCGCGGGAGGGGCCGATTTCCTTGATCGGAATCATTCCTTGTTGGAGTGCGATAATACGAAGGGATTCGATGCTTCCTTCTTGACCGGTGGTTCCGTTTTTGATCCGTATTTTCAGCTCCAGTTCTTCCGAATAGACGGAGGTTTGTATCAGTAAAAGGGAGAATAGAATCGTAATTATATTTTTCATCTCAGGGCTCTAAGGTCATTTTTATTCTGCCTATTCAAAAAGAAAATCCTTTACACTCACTTTTCTTCCCGTAACGTGATTCTCTCCGAAACGGTGATTTTTTCCGTTTAGACGTTCCTTAGGAGATTAAAATGGGTTGGTTGCGAAGAATATTAGCGATATTGGGAATCCTATTCGGTTCTCTTCTGATTCTGATCTACTCGATCACGTTTCACCCCGATCAGGCTCAACCCGCGGACGTTGTATGCAACGAAAACGCTCCGCTATTAAAGGCGGATTCTAAGATCAAGATTCTCGTCTGGAATGTTCAATATCTTGCGGGAAAGAAACGAGTGTTTTGGTACGACGTTCCGAACGGGGACGGACCCGACACCGGCCCATCCCGTGAAGAAATCGAATCGACGCTCAAAAAAATCACCGAAACCGTTCGCGCCGAAAATCCGGATGTGATTCTGTTTCAGGAGTTACATGACGGCGCAAAGAATACGTTCCAAGAGGATCAATTGGAAAGAATTCTTTCGCAAATCGGTCCTGCTTACGCCTGTTCAAGCGAGGCTTTTTATTGGAAGTCGTTATTCGTTCCTCATCCTAAGATTTTGGGAAGCGTCGGAATGAAACTCGCGACGATCAGTAAATATAAAATTTCCGACGGGATTCGTCATTCTCTTCCTTTGATGCCGGCGGATCCGGTTTCGACTCAGTTCGGTTTAAAAAGGGCGATTCTTCAAAATGATTTTCCGGTGGAAGGCGGGGATAAGTTCACAGTTTTGAACACCCATCTTGATGCGTTCTCGCAAGGAACGGATACGATGCACAGGCAAGTCGAAACGATCGCGGGGCTTTTGAAGGAGCTGGATCTTGCGGGTCATTATTGGGTGTTAGGCGGGGACTTCAATTTGCTTCCTCCCGGATTCGATCGTAAGTCCATGCACCCGAACGGCGCGTTCTTTTATTCGGATGAACAGGAAATCAAACCTCTGTTTGATAAATGGAATTCTTCTGTTCCATTCAATATTTTGAATGGACCGGAAAAGTCGAAGTATTATACGCATTATTCGAACGATCCTGCGATCGGAAAACCGGATCGAACGATCGATTATATTTTCTACTCATCCAATTTGAAACAGACAAGTTATCGAGTGGATCAAGGCGAGATTCTTTGGACTGTGTCCGATCATTTTCCTATGATCGGAACATATCTTTTGAAGAAATGACGACTTAGCTTGACCTTCTTCGATGCGAAGGAGATTTTTTTGAACCTACGACTGCCGGGCTAGGTTGGCGGATAGGGACGGGCGTTATTTGAGCGCAGAAGGTTGAGTATGTCTGTTTTTTTAGTCGTTTCGTATTTTTTTATCGTTTTTGGTTTTTTCAAGCGGTTGTTTGCCCTGGAATTCTTTCTGCGGAACCGTTGGAGGCATGGGCGTACTGTTGCTATACTCCGATCATCGAATCGATTCTCGGCTTCAGGAAAGTAATACGAACGTTGTGACCTTGCTGATTCCTGAAGCCGTTTTGTTGCGTTATCCTGAACGCGACCGTAGGAATCTTCCCAAACGAATTCCGGAGCTGTTGAGAAGATACGGTAAATTTCTGACGGCGACAAAGAGACTTGGAAAAAAGGCTGGTCGGACTTTGTATCAACCGAGTCCGGGGAAGGAAAAGATGAAACGGATCAATGTTCGACTGAGCACCGGTAGCTGGACTTTGTTCGGGACTCTGGCGCAGGCTCATGGGGTTTCGCGCTGTTTTCTGTTTAATTATCTTCTGTGGTTGGAAGAAAACGAAATCGGGAATTCTATTGTGCAAACTATGAATGAAGGAGGTCCAACATTTCACAGAAAATACAGTTATATCCTGGACCTCGACCTGCTCAATAATCGCGTTTCAAGGCTCTTACAATGCGAACCGGAGGACAGTTTTTACGTTTTAGATTATCGCGATTGGTTCCGGACCGCGCCGTCCTAATACAAAAACCTTCTCGACATTCTCCCTAAAGTACTAAGCTCAGATTGAAGTTGCCAAAGAAATTGCAAAGAATTCTCTGGATGAAGATCCCATATTCACAAGCGATGTTCGGAAGAAAAATGGGATCGCATTTTACGGAACGGAAAGCTTATGAGACCTTTTAAAATATTAGGAATTCAGCAAATCGCGGTCGGCGGCGAAGACAAAAAGAAACTCGAAACATTTTGGGTCGACATACTCGGACTCGAAAAAACGGGAACGTTCAAGAGTGAAAAAGAAAACGTCGACGAAGATATTCTCAGAATGGGTAAGGGCGCATTTGCGGTAGAAGTCGACATCATGCAGCCGATCGACGTCAACAAAAGCCCCAAGGTTCACGAACCGAAACTCAATCACATCGGCCTTTGGGTTGACGACATTCATAAAGCGGTCGAATGGCTCACCGCCAAAGGAGTCCGTTTCACTCCGGGCGGAATCCGCAAAGGCGCAGCGGGATACGACGTATGTTTCATTCATCCTAAAGGAAACGAAGAATTTCCGTATTGTTCCGAAGGAGTTCTCGTCGAACTCGTTCAGGCTCCCGCCGACGTAATCCAAGCTCTCGCCTAAAATTTACGGGCGTGCCGCGGCTTTCGTTTCAATTAAAGAGACGGAAGCGAACAAAACGCGGCCGCGCTCTCAGCTCCGGTCAACAAATTGAAATTTTCTTTTTTTGAATATTCGATTTTTAGAAAGCCAATTTGTTGACCCCGCTTCGATCGCTCACGCGGTTCTCCACAAAAATTCAGCCGAAGATTGTCTCGAGCTTGAGACGTATTCCGATAGAAAAACCGCGTGCGGCCTCAGAGGACGTTCGAATTTTCAAATATTAGAAAAACAGAAAGCGGTTACTTTTTGCCTAAAAGAAAAAAGGTTCTCATCGGACCCTTTCCTTTGACTTCGATGATTCCGCGATCTTCGAATGTGAATAAATCTTTGAGTGCGTTGTAGGTCGCTTCGGAACAATTGATCTTTCCCGGTTCTCCGTGCGATTCCATTCTGGAAGCGGTATTTACCGAATCGCCCCACAAGTCGTATACGAATTTATTTTTACCGATCACACCGGCGACTACGTCGCCGGTGTGAATCCCGATTCTGATATTAAACTCGTATTTCCACGACTTCTGAAGATCCTTCAATCCTCGGATCATATCGATTCCGGCTAACGCGATTTTTTCCGCGTGGTCCGGCGTTGCGTTCGGAATTCCGCCCGCCATCATATAACAATCCCCGATGGTTTTGATCTTTTCGAGTTTGTATTTGCTCGCGATCTCGTCGAAACAGGTGAAGATCTGATTCAGGATTTCAACGAGCTGGTTGGGAGTGGGGATCTGGGTGGAAAGTTTGGAAAAACCGACGATGTCCGCGAATAAGACCGTGGAAGTCGGAATGTAATCCGCGATCACGCCTTCTCCGCCTTTCAATCGTTCGGCGATCGTCTTCGGGAGAATGTTCAGAAGAAGGCTTTCCGACTTCTGTCTTTCCTTTTCCAAACCTTCGTTTAACATATTGATTTTTTCCAATGAATCCTTGAGTTCCCGGTTTCTCTTGGAAAGCGTCTTATATGCGTCCGCGTTATCCACCCCGATCGCTACGTAGTTCGCTAGAGTTCTCAAGATGCTGAGCTGATTTTCGTTGAACGCGTTTTTCTCGTAGCTTTGGATTGTAAGCATTCCGATGAAACGTTCCTCCACCTTCAACGGAAGATAGACTACCGAACTCGTCTTTTCTCCGAAGTGTTTTTGGATCGTGGAAACGTATTGCGGAAAATCTTTTTCGAGATCGTTGGTGATGAGTTCCTGATTGTTGTGATAACAGAACGAGGAAGGATTCTCCTCCGCGAGGGAATCCACCGAAGGAGCCGGAGTATAACGACCTTCGATCAAGCTGAACTTATATTTGATTTCGTTTTTGCCTTCTTCAATGATACCGAATGCGAGGATGTCCATCGATACCATGGACTTCGTGTTCTCGTAAACGGAAGTCAGAATGATCTTCGGTTCTAAACTCGCGGTAATCATCTGACCGATTTCGCTCAACTGCTTGAGGTTCTGATAAGAAGATACGAGTCTTTGATTGGAGTCCTGCAATTCCGTCTGTGTTTTGATCAGACGGTTCTGCGTGGAATCCCCGATTTTCATCAGCTTCGAGGATTGTTTTAAAAGGGATTCGTAGGCTTCTCCGAGTTTCTTCAGCTCTTCGAAAACTTCCTCTTTGCCTAGGGATTCTTTCCTGTCGAGGGTTCCATTGACTTCGTTTAACAACTGAAATTCGTTTTCGAAAAAGGAATTAAAGTCCTTCTGAGCTGAAGATGCTGGTTCCATGCGTGGTTTCGATTACCGAGCCGTTTTATTTATAGGATTTTAATTCGAACGGCAGGGAAAGATCCGAGGAGAATTCCTCTCCGGTTTCCTGCATATCGTCGTCGTCCTCTTTGTACAACCAAAGTATCTTGACCTTGCCGCTCTGATCGTGATACTTCTGAAGAGAATCCAGAATATCCATGATCACTTTAGACGAACTCGTATTGAAATAATCCAACTGAAATTTCACTTGAATCGATGCCTTCGATCCCATCGCCGCGTTCAGCCAATCGAATACGGGTTTGTAAAAGGCGATCGCGTTTTCGGGATAGGATTCTCCGATGATTTCAACCACTCCCTTCTCTGTGTCTAAAATAACCTCCGGAGAAGTTTTTGTTTGTTGAATGTGTAATGATTCCATTCTCAATTTTCCTTTGTAAAGTATGCAGAAAGTGTAAAGAACGAATGTTTATCGTCCACCGGCGAGATATTATATGTAAGCGGTCCGTCGGACTTTCTAGCGATATCGATCAAACCGACTCCCGCGCCTTTGCTGTCGTCAGGTCTATCCGAGCGCAACTGCTGTTGGTAATAAGTTTTTAACTCATCCCTCGACATAGAATTTATTTTTTCGCATTTGGCTTTCAGGGATTCTATTTTGTCGTTTAGTACAAGGTTCCCGGACGAAACATTATAGCCAATCGATTTTTCGTCGACCATGATGATGCCGACGCCGCCCTCTCTGCCGTCTTCGAGAGCTTTTCTTTCCGCAGAATAGTGTAGCATATTCTGTGCGAGTTCGATGAAAACCGCGAAGATTTTTTTAATTTTCGACTCCGCACTCAGGGACGTCCGGATCATCGAACCGAATTCCGTCAGGACTTCTTGCGAGAGACGCCCTTTAAAGGAAACAATTAATTGATAATCGCAGGCCTCTTTATACTGCTTAAACAGGTCTACGGACTTGTTTTCCATCATTTCTTTTTAACATGCTCCTATAGTTTCGTTTCCCGGATCAGGTTCTAAAACCGATCAAAGTTATGTCATCTCTCTGAGCTTCCCCCGCTTGATGGCCGTCTAAAAAGGCGGCTAAGCGCTCTTTCTGTTCCGGCGCGGGCAGAGACAAGACGCTTTGCAGATAAGAGATCAATCCTTTGCTCGCGATCCTCTGTCTTTGAGGATTCGGCTGATCCATATAACCGTCCGTCGCGAGATAAAACATGGTCGGTTTTCCCTTTTCCAGTTTTACTTCGTGCGTGGTGTACGTTCTGGAATCTTCTTTTTGTCGTCCGCCGATCGAATGTCTGTCGCCTTTGATCTCTTCGATCATATCACCCTTTGAGAAGTAGAGCGGTCTTTTGGCGCCGGCGAACAGAACTTTATCACCGTCGATTCTGCAGAAGCAGACGTCCATGCCGTCCACCGAGTTGGCATCCATGGTATCCTGCTTTAAGGCTTGGCGAACATTTCGGTTTAAATGTTCCAAAACCTTGCCCGGGTCTTTGATCCCCGCCTCATTTACGATCTGGTTGAGTAAAGTGTTTCCTATCATTGACATTAATGCACCGGGGACTCCGTGTCCAGTACAATCGACCGCCGCAAGAAAAATTGATCCTTCTTTTTTACTGAACCAATAGAAGTCGCCCGATACGATGTCCTTGGGTCTGAATAATACGAATTGCTCATTTAGATTCTTTGCAAGTAGATCTTCGGAAGGAAGAATCGCTTGTTGAATATTCAAAGAATATTGAATACTATCCGTGATGTGCTGGTTCTTCAGTCCCAGGTCCGCGTTGGCCTGCGCCAATTCCCTCGTCCTCTCCCTTACTTTTTCCTCCATGTTCGCGTAGAGTAACGCGTTATCGATGGAGATCGCCGCTTGCGAGGAAAGAATGTTCATGATCTGAAGCCGGTCCGAAGTGAACGCCCCTTCCGAAAGATTGTTTTCAAGATATAAAATCCCGGAAATCTCCCCTTGTTTGATCACCGGCGCGCAGAGAACCGATTTCGTTTTGGAATTTTTGATATATTCGTCTTTGTTAAACTTCTCGTCCTGGTTCGCGTTTCGCAAAACCAGATTCTCCTTGGTCCGCTCCACGTAATAGATGAGGGAGATCGGAAGATTTTTGCTGTTGCCGAGAGGAATGCCGGTCAATACTTCGACGTCGTCCTTGGAAATCGAACCTTCGGCTTCCACGTAGAGTCTTCCTTCTTTTTTCAGAATAAGAACTCCGCGTTGAGCGCCCGCGTTCTCGATTACGATCTTCATCAGTTTATCGAGAAGATTTTCCAGTTTGATCTCTCCGGAAATCGCCGTCGAACTTTTTAAGACCGACTGAAGATCGAGAGTTTGGCCCGAGTAAACTTCCGTAGCGGCCGCGGTCGTGCTGGAAATCGTTCGATGTGTGCGTAACGTTCCGGTTCCCCGTTCGCGGATGAATTCAGGAAACTTGGACTTGAGCATGCTTTGTTTGAGGTTCGCGCCCCAAAGTCCGTAACGGTGATACGCTTCGTTGACGAATTCTCCCGCGATCTTGACGCTTCCCTTGGAAAGCCAGAACATCGCGGCGATCTCGCAGGCGAGTGCCTCGTCGTTTTGGAATTCGTTTTTTCTGGCCTCGCGGATCGCCGCTTCATACGTCCTTGCCGCCTTCCAGTTTTTGTATTCGAGTCTTGCAAGCTCCGCGTCCACGAGAAGATATTTGTGATAGAAGTTTTCCGGACAGCTTTCGGCTAACGTTAGTAGTTGTTTCTGATTCTCGCGGATCTTTTTTAAGTATTCCTTTTTGCGATCGGGAGAAACCTTTTTGTAATTCGCCGCGAGCGCGAGCGAATATAAAAAGTTGTGTTCGAGCGGGCCGTATTGACCTCCGAGATAGAGAATCATTCCGTTCGCTTCTTCGGCTTCCTGAAGGGCGAGTTGATATTCTCCGTACATCAAAAGGGAACGGACCTTCATCACCTTGAAAGTAACGATCGGAGCCGGGCTCTGATGATCGTTGCAGAGATCGATGTATTCCTTCTCCTGATATTCGGCGGAGGAAAAGTCCAGATGACTTCCGGTTTCTCCTCTGAGGTTGGAAAGAATCAAGGTCGTTCCGAGGATCGTGTCGATGGCGAGGTTGTTCTTCACCTTGCGTACGAACTTGAGAAGTTGATTGATCTTCGGTTTGAGAATCTCGAGATTCTTCCCTTGAAACATCACGTTAGACGCATCGTTCATCGCGGCGTAACTTCCGTGCAGAAATTCCCCCGAATCCAACGCGGACTGAACGCACTTGATGTTTACCTCTTCCGAAAATTTCAGATGTTTTACGAACGAAGAAGAGTAATTCGCTAGAATGTTCGCGGCTTTCGTATAACCGCCGGAGTTCATGTGTTTTTCGCTGAGTTTCACCGCGAGTTCGCAGAAGTCGTAAGCCCCTTTGTAGTCGGCGAGTTTTCCCACAAGAACCATTCCGTAACAGGAATATCCGTACGAATCGGAAAGATTCCCGTACTTCATCAGCAGGTTCGCCATCTTCAAACAGATGACGGGGAAGAGGGCGGGTTCCTTGTTGTATGCCATCGGAATTGCGCTGATCAAAAGATTGACCGCCCAGATATGATTCGGGTCGGTCATCAGAGGCTCGTCTAACAGCGCCGTTACGCTTCTGTTCTTGAGATTCTTCTTCGCTTCTTCGATTTCCTTGTCGACCACCTTATCGAAGTTGGAAGTGGGGATTTCGATTCCGAGAGGTTTGAGAGCTTTGATGACGGTCGGCATCGCGAGATCGTATTTTCCCTGCGCGGAGTATTCGATCATGAGAAGGTTATACGCTTCCGCCTGTTCCACGGGAGTTTTGGATTGTTTCAGAAGAATCTGAATGATCTCCTGCGATTCCTCGAAATTTCCGTTGAGATACAAGACTTCAGCGAGCTCCTTGTGAACCGCGTAACAGAGTTCGTATTCCTTGTTCCAGAGTTCCTTGTCTCCTTTGCCCGCTTCGGGAAGGGAGAATAGAAGTTCTCTCGATTTTTCGGAATACGCCTTTGCCGGTTTGTATGCGGCGGAGAGTTTCGCCTTTTGCGCGGCTTGAAGATTCAATTGTAATAATTTACGTTTTTCTAAATTATCCTGAATGAGAGCCGAACCGGTGTTCAAGTGGTTGACCACGTCGAAGATGGAATCTTCCAGGGATTTTTCGTTCAGGTTCTCGAGAAGAATTCTTCCGATCTGAAGTCGAACGGATTGTTTCTGGTTCTCGTCCAGAAGTTCGTAGCTCGCCTGCTGCACCCGGTCGTGTTGAAAACGGAATTGAATCGATTTGGCGGTTTGGAAATTCTTTTCCCGGTTGTCTTCGATTTCCTCCATCGAATCGACCAATCGATAGTTGTCTCCGATCGGAACGATCAATTCCTCTTCCATGGTTTCCATCAGCGCGGCCATGGTTTCCTTCAATGTCGCTCCGAGAATTTTGGATTGGATTCCGAGATCGAAGTTGCTTCCGATACAGGACGCGAGTTTCAGAGTTTCCTGCGTGCGCGGAGCGAGTTTTTTGATTCTTCGCACGAGAAGTTCGACTACGTTATCCGAAATATCCGTCTTTTTGATCTTTTCGAGATTCCAGATCCACTTTCCGGAAATCGTGGAGCTTCCTTTTTGATACGAGATGATTTCCTCTTTGGAGAGTTGTTTTAAAAGCTCGTTGATAAAGAACGGATTTCCTCTCGTTTTCGAATAAACGATTTCCGCGAAACTCTGCGTCTCGTCCTTGGGTCTGCGTAAACTGTCGGAAAGAAGTTCGTTTACGTTCTCCAGACTCAAGGGCTTTAGAAGAATTTTGTCCAAGCGAAATCCTTCCTTTTCCAAACCCGTTACGAGAGTCGAAAACGGATGGGTCGAATCGACTTCGTTATCCCTATAGGCTAACATTAGGAAAAGATAATTTACGGATACGTCCTCGATTAAGTTCTTCACGAGTTCGAGGGAAGGGGTGTCCGCCCACTGCAAATCGTCCAAAAAGATCGCGAGAGGATGTTCCGCGTTCGCGAAGATTTTGATGAAATTTTGAAATACCAAATAGAATCTGTTCGCGTTTTCCTGCGGACCGAGTTCGGTTACGGGCGCCTGTTCGCCGATGATGAACTCGAGTTCCGGCAACACGTCGGTCATCACCTTTCCGTTGACGCCTAACGTGTCGTGAATTAGATTTTTCCATTCCTCGATGCGTTCGGGAGATTCGGTGAGAATCTGTTCTATGAGGTTGGAGAACACTTGAATGATCGCGCTGAACGGAACGTTCCGGTTGTATTGATCGAATTTTCCGGAAATGAAATATCCCTTCGATTCCGTGAGGGGTTTATTGATCTCCTTTACGAGAGAGGATTTTCCGACGCCGGAATAACCCGCGATCAGAACGACGCTCGTTCTCCCCGTATCGGTTACGCGTTTGAATTCGCTTAACAACGCCGCGATGTATTCCTCTCTTCCGTAGAGTTTTTGAGGAATTTTGAATTCGTTGGAATAATCCTTGGAGCCTAGAGGGAAGGCGGGCGCGTCTCCGGATTCCAGCCATTTGTCCCGGATCGTTTCGAGATCGGCTTTGAGCCCTTCCGAGGTTTGATATCTGTCTTCCGCGGTTTTGGAAAGAAGTTTTAATACGACATGAGAAAGCGCTTCCGGAATTTCGTTGCGGAGTTTGCGCGGTTCGATCGGCGACTTTGCGAGATGAAAGTGAACGAGCTCCAAAAGATCTTCGCTTTCGAACGGAAGTTTGCCCGTAAGAAGTTCGTAGAACGTTACTCCCAAAGAATAGAAATCGCTTCTGTAATCCACGGAACGGTTCATTCTTCCGGTTTGTTCGGGAGAAACGTAATGAATGCTTCCTTCCAACCGGTTCGGATTGGACCAGGAGGTTTCTTCCTTGGAAAGTCGAGTGGAAATTCCGAAGTCCACGATCCGTAAGAGTTCGTTTGCCGGATTGAAAATGATATTGTCCGGTTTTAAATCCTTGTGTATTACCTTTTTATTATGGATTTCCCCGAGCTTTTCGGCGAGGTCGATCGCGATCTTAAAAAAGTCCTTCAGGTTTACCGGTTTTTTTTGGGAAAAATGTTTGAGCGTCGCACCGGGAACGAACTCCAAAATCAAGGTGAATCCTTCCGGAATCTTCTCCATTCCGAAGGCGTGGATCATTTTTTCGGAAGCGAGATAATTGAGAATTTCGTATTCGTTCCGCAAGTTGACGACCGCCGGATGCAGTTCGTCGAGGATCGGAATATATTTGATCACCACGTCGGCCCCGTCCTTCGTTCGGACGGCTTTGTAAACCTCCGTGGACGAATCCGCGTTCATTCTTTCTTTTAATTCGTAACCGTTTATTTTCATATAGTTCGATTGCCCCGATCCCGTTCAAAGACGGAACAAGAGTCCTCCCCAATAAAATCCGCCTCCGACGGCGGGTGTGAGGAATAAATCTCCTTTTTTAAACTTTCCTTTATAATAATATTCTGATAATACGATGGGGATCGAAGCGGCGGAAGTGTTTCCCACTCGTTCGAAGTTCATCAGGATTTTTTCCCTCGGAAACTTGGTCCGCTTGAGAACGTCCTGAACGACCACGTCCGTTCCCGGATGAGGAACGACCCAATCGATGTCGTCTACGGTCAGTCCGTTTTTTTCCAACAGAAGATCCATCGATTTGAGAGTAAGATCCGCCGCGTTGGTCACTAGTTCCGGATAACTTTTCACGTAACTCTGCGGCGGCGGTCCGGTTACGATGATCCCGGCCAAATCCCCGTCGTCCTGCAGAAAGGAATCGATGATTCCGAAATTTGGATCACCCGTATGTTCGAGAAAAACTCCCGCCGCCGCGTCTCCCGCCGTGAATTCTCCATAACCGCCCATGCGCGTTCTTACGGAAAACCGTTCGCTTCCGATCACGAGCGCGTTCTTAAATTTGCCCGAACCCAAATACGCGGAAGCGGTTTGAACTCCGTGAACGAATCCCGTGCAGGCGGTGCTTACGTCGAAAGCGAGTGCGTTTTTTGTTCCGGAAAGTTTGGACGCCTGAGGCGCGAGATCGGGTAGATAATAACGATCGGTCCAGTTCGCGAGAATGTAAAGATCCACCTCCTCCGGTTTTTTACCCGCGTCCTTCAGCGCCATTTCGGCGACTTGCGCCGCCATATACATGGCCGTTTCTTTTTCGTTCGCCCTTCTTCTTTCGTTGACTCCGATGTTTCCGATGACGGCTTTTTCTGCCGGATGCATTTCCGGAAATTTCAACCGCGAGCGGATCTCTTCGTTAGTCACGATCTGTTCGGGAAAGTAATGACCGAATCCGGTGATTCTTACTCCGTTCGACGTTAGATTTTTTCCGCTCATAAGGGTCCTCTAGTAAATTCAAATTTCATTTTATTATGGAAGTCTTGTATATACCATAAATTGTTCTATGTAAATCTTTTCCGGATCCAATTCCCTCAAAACAGTAAGTTCTTCCGCGGTTACGGGAGGTTCGTTTTTGAGAGGGACGTCCTCGTCCGGCGGAAGCCAGGAAGTAAAACGTAGCACCGCTTCTTCCGGTTCCATCTCCTCGTCCGAAGGAGGAGCGATCCAATGGGAGAATTCAAACACGTGATCCGAGTTCGGTTTTCTTTGGAATCTTCCGAACTGACAAACCGCTTCCATTACTCGATCTCCGACCGAAGTGATGTAGTTTACGTGTTTTACGAATCTTCCGCGGTTCGCTTTCGCGACTACGATACAATCCGCAACGGCAGCGATGTCGTTCGCGCCTCCCGAACCCACAAGAAATTTTCCCTTTGCGGTTTTCGTGGAGTTGATGTTGCCGAACCAATCCACTTCCGCCGCTCCTAACACTCCGAGACAATGATCGGGAACGACCGTGCCTAAGATGCTCGTGATGTCGGAAAGCATCGTACATTCTTTCGTATGCAATTGACTGAAAAGAAAAACGTCTCCCGTATGAGGTTTCATCGAATAGAAGCCGAGTTCCGTGATGACCTTTACGGAAATTCCTTCCTGTTCGAGAAAGCGGGCCGCTGTCCATGCGGAAATATGAGCCGCACCGATTCCCGCGAGAATCGTTTTGTAACCTTTGAGTTTGACGTATTCCTGAATCGCTCTCGCCGCAAGAATGATCATCTGCTCCGAGTCGTTGACCGTTTTCGGATCTTCGAGTTTGACCGCTTTGTTTTCTTCGGGAATCTGTTTTAACTTTCTGAGTCGTGTGCTTCCGAGACGATCCAGATATTCCTTATGACCGCCTTCGATGTTTACGAAATCCGAGTACCATTTTTCGGCGCGGGAAGGAACGTTGGCCGCTTCGTTGGCCTCGATCTGAAACTCGTAGTCGTCGAGATACGTGGAAAGACCTTCGAATGCGGAAACTCCCGGAAGATTATAAACGCGCAAAGATTGAGGATGTGCGCCGAATTCCGCGACGGAAATCGCCGTGACCCGATTGCCCGGAATCGTAACGAGTTCGGGGGGAATCGTTCCTTTCGGAACGATCTTTTCCACCGTCGCGACGACTCCTTTGGTTGCGGCAAGAGCTCCCCAGTATCCTTCTCCGCTCGGAGGACAAAGAACGAGATTTCCTTCTTCGTCGCCGACGACCGCGTGGATCAAAGTGAAGTCCGGGTTTAAGGGAAGAATATAAGCGAGATCGACTCCGCGTTTTCCTCTGTAGTTTTCCGCGGTAGAACCGTTCGGACCCGCCGAACGGTTTTGCGGATCGGGAAACAAGAACGCCGTTTTTCCGAGTTTGTCTAGAATGAGATCGCTTCCCAAAAGCGAGTTCGTGATAAAACCGGGAAGACGCATCGCGCCCGCCATCAATCTTTGAACGATGCTGAGCAGGGACCAAAGCTCCAGTTCGAACGGAGATCCTTCGAGTAAATTAGAATATAATGAATTAGGCGAGGGTTTCGGATAGTTGTCCCCCGCAAAACCGGTGATCATTCGCTTAACGATTTTCGCGATCGTAAGGGCGTGTGCGCTGGAATGAATTCCCGCCATACTGATGACGAACTCCGGATTCGTGTTTTGAAAACAACGTGCGAGAGAATAGATGAGAGCGTTGGGTCTGGACATGGTTGCGGAAAGATGCAAGTGCATGCCCGGACGCACGATTTCCCGGATCATCCCGTCCGGGTCGTTAAAGATCTTCGTATTTGCTTCCAATGATTCCAAGGTTTCCGATCAGCGTACGTTATGAGTTCTTTGTCATCCGTTCGGATCGTTTTCGCCTTCCGATCCGCATACGAGAAAAAGGGAAAAATCACAACCGGAAATGTTCCCTTTTTTCGAACTTCTGAATATTTTTATACGATCCGTTTTTCGACAAACAGCGCGTAGATCGTGACGCACGGCAATGGTGAAAGATCTTCTTTCAAGAATGTGCTCTAGCAAGAACTTTTTACCGAACAATTTAAAAACGGCGTCTTCTCAAAAAAGAAACTCGTCGACAACGGGAGAATTCTTCCGTTCGTCTCGAAGAAAAAAAATTCCGGAGCGAGGCTTTCGAAAACACAAACGGGAATTTCACTTCAAGACGGGCCTTTCGAAATCCGAAATTATAATGAGAAGGAAATTTATTTCCGTCGTCTTCGAATTTCCCTTATGTCGCAACGGGAGTTTTCGCGGCGGATTTCGAAATATCTATGACCGACATACAGATCGAATTTCCGGAGAAGTATTATTTCTCGACGGAGCTGGCGATCCGCAAAACGGATCTGGCTCTGGATATACACGTGTCCTTCGCTTCGATTCTGGACATCGTGATGGAGGCGCATCTCCAGTTCTTTCAGTATCTCGGATTTTCGGTAACGGATATTTACGGAAAGAGCATCATCTTTGCCAATGCGGGAATTCTCTATCAGGGAGAATTGCTTTACAACGACCGCGTCAAGATAGACGTCGTGTTGGACAATCTCGGCGAAAAATCCTTCGATCTGACGTTCCGTCTTTCCAAGGACGATCGAAGAGAAAAGGTTTCTCTTGTTAAGATTCGTGTTTTGTTTTTCGATTATTCCATCCGTAAAGTTGTGCCCGTTCCCGAAGGATTCCGTAAAATTTTTACGGAAGGAAAAATTCCTTCGTATACTTCTCCTCCCGTGGGAACCGATGCGGCGGAGAAGGAAAGCGCGAAATCTTCCGCAGCCGCGCAGATCCGCAGCTTTGACAAGTTGGAAGTGTTGCGTCTCGCTCACGATCTCATTTTGAAAGTATACTCGCTCGGAAACAGGATGGACGCGGTCAAACTCAAAGAACACGGACCTCTTCTCGAACACATCCGATCTGTTTCCGCTCTTCTTCCCGTGCGCATCGCAGGAGCTTGGGGAAGCAGAATCCTTTCCGAAAAGATCAAAAACATTCTCAAGGCGAAAGTCCATCTGGAAGAACTCCGTTATCTGCTCGTTCTCGTACAGGATCTGAAGGTTTCTTCGATCGAAAAGGAACTAGGCGATCTGGAAACGATCAACATACATCTGAAAAAATATCTTTCCCGGGTTCGCAACGGAAAGACGAGAAAGCTGATCTAAGTAAATTCTAAAATTTGAATATCATTTCGGAGAATTCCATGAGAGACAAAGTCGCGATGGTTACCGGAGGCAGCACCGGAATCGGAAAAGCAGTCGTACGGGAGTTTGTCTCGAAAGGCGTCAAAGTCGTGTTTTGCGGACGCAGACTCGACGAGGGAAAAAAACTCGAATCGGAAGTCCGTTCTCAAGGCGGGGACGTTCATTTCGTCGTTTGCGACGTGACTTCCGGGGAACAAGTGAAGAAGGTCGTCGATACCGCCGTGGAGAAATTCGGGAGATTGGATTTCGGAGTCAACAACGCGGGAATCATGGGAGTCAATCATCTCTTACACGAATATCCGGAAGACGTTTGGGATAACGTGGTGAACGTGAACCTCAAGGGCGCTTGGCTGTCGATGAAGTATCAAATCCCGGAAATCGTCAAGGCAGGGGGAGGGGCCGTCGTGAACGTTTCCTCCATCTCGGGAATCAACGGGGTCGTCGGAATCAATCCTTATTCGGCCGCCAAACACGGCGTTGTCGGATTAACAAAAAGCGCCGCTTTGGAATACGCAAAGAAGAATATTCGCATTAACGCGATTTGTCCGGGCGCGGTTAAAACCGAAATCCTGGACGAACTCTTTCATCTCGCCAAAGATCCGATCGAAGCGGAAAAGCAGTTGGTCAAGTTGCATCCCATGCACCGAATCGCAACGCCGGAAGAGATCGCAAAAACCGTACTCTGGCTCTGCGGAGAGGATTCCACTTTTATTACGGGGACGGCGATTCCGGTCGACGGCGGTTACTCCGCGAAATAGGGTTTTTTTGAAAACCTGTTGCAGAAAATTTTGGAATCAAAACATTAGAAACAGTCTATTTTCTAAAAAAAGAATTTGGCGAAGATTTGTTCTTGAAGTTCGCCGTTGACACATATTACTAATAGATTGTGGAGATTGTTTCAATTTCCAGTGTTTCTCCATGATTATTAACTACTTTGGAATAACGGAAAAGGGGAATTTTCGTTCGCATAACGAGGATTCTATGTACGTATCCGGTGAAATCGTAGCCGGGTCCGTATCGGGTTCTTTTTCCTCCGCAGGGATTCGTGATTCCGCGGCCTCTCCGTTGATTCTCGCGCTCGCAGACGGAATGGGCGGACATATCTCCGGTGAAATCGCAAGCCGCATGACGTTGGAAAAACTCGCGTGGATGGAACGGGCGATTCAGCCTTTGGAAGAACTGCCCCGCGCCGGTTGGCAGAACTTATTCCGCAAAATCAACCACGAGATCAACGATCACGCAAAGGCCACAGGAAGGCTGGGCATGGGAACCACGTTAGTCGGCGCTTTGTTCGGAAGAAGAAAGGTGCTCGTCTTCAATATGGGAGACAGCCGCGCCTATCATCTTTCCGCGCAAGGGGTTCACAAGATCACGGTGGATCATTCCTTTTCGGATACGGTCAAAGGACATTCTATTCCCCGAAGTTATATCACGAGTTGTATCGGAGGCGGTACTACCGACCTTCAGATGGATCTGTTCGACATCACCGGATCTCTGAACGAAGGAGATAGGATTCTTCTTTGTACGGACGGGCTGACCGATGTGATCAAGATCGACGATCTCGAAGAAATTCTGCGGAACGCGACGAACGCAAAAGAGGCTTGTTCTCATCTTTCGGAAGAAGCCAACCTAAGAATGACCAAGGACAATACTTCGGTCATCGTGATCGAAGTCAAAGAAATGGCGTTGTCGCACGCGGAACCTTGGAAGCTTACCCCAGGCGAAAGAAAACGGTAAGAGTAAAAAAGAAATCTCCGGTTTCCGTCGGCTCGAACGCGGAACGAAACGGAAAATCAGATTTTTTTAATATTTCCAAAAATCCCAAACCCGCACCTTTGCTGTCCTCCGGTCTTTCTCCTTTGATCTTTTCCTGATACAGTTCCTTTACTTCTTCTCCGGTCAGGGATAAAAAATGTTCCAGTTTGGTCCTCAGAACGGAAGCGGTTTCCGCGCTGAGAAAATTGGCGGTGGAGAGTTTGAGAATATGACTTTTTTCTTTTACGAGAATCAGTCCCACTCCGTAATCCCCTTCCTTTTCCAGAGAATAGTGACTGACGTTCTGCGCCATTTCCACGAACACATTGAGAATCTTGTTCTTTCGTTTTTCATTCGCGATCCTATCCTTGAGAATTTCCGTAAGACTTCCGAGGATTTCGTGCGTCACCGCGCCTTGGTAGTAAAGGACGGACTTTAACTTTTTGGAATGATCGTATTGTCTGTGCAGTCCGCCGTTTTTCATTCGGATTCCTTTAAAGAAGATCGGGAGCGGTGAGGCTTACGAAAGAAGACTGACTTCCGATCGCGAATGCCATCGAGATCGCGTTCCGCATCCGCACTTTTCTCGCTCCTTCGGTGATATGATCGTGGTCGCATTCGGGGTCCACGTCCTTGAGATTGATCGTAGGGCAGAGGGTCTGTTTTTCGAGCATGAGCGCGGTCGCCGCGACGTTGATGATTCCCGCCGCTCCGAACGTATGACCGAAAATCGGTTTGATCGAACCGAGAGGCGCCCATTTGTTTCGAGCGAGTCCGTTGTATAAAACCTTAAGAGCGCGGCTTTCCGCCATATCGTTGTTAATCGTCGCGGTTCCGTGTCCGCAGAAGTAGTCGATGTCTCCGAGACGAAGTCCGCTGATTTTCAAAAGACGATTCAAACCGGTCGCCGCTTTTTTACCGGTTAAGTCCATTCTCATCGCGTGATCGGCCTCGTTGTAACTGAAGGTTCCCAAGACTTCCGCGTAGATTTTCGCTCCTCTCGCGAGAGCGTGATCCATTCTTTCCATACAAAGAACGGCGGCGCCTTCTCCCAAGATAAAACCGTCCCGGTTGCGATCATACGGTTTGATCGCCGCCTTCGGATTGTCTTTTTCCGCAGACATGACCGAACTCGCCGGATCGGAATACATCATCATCAACGGTTTGATGAGAGGGAATTCGTGACCGCCCGCATACATCACTTCGGCTCTTCCTTTACGGATCGCCTGATAACAAAGACTGATTGCGTGATGACCTCCTACGCAAGCCGCGGTGATCGTTGTTACGAATCCTTGAATGTTTGCGTAGATCGCGGTGAGGTTGGTCGGATTGGAAGCCATAGAAGTCAAAACGGAATAACGATCGAAAACGCCGGAATTCTGTTCTTCGTGATAGAGTTTCCAGGCGTGTTCCCACCAAGCAAGAGACGCTCTTGAAGAAGAATCGATAAAGCCGACTTTGGATGGATCGACCGAATCCTTTTCGAGTTTTGCGTCTCTTCTCGCTTCCTCCATCGCAGCCATGATCGCGAAGGTTTCGCGGTTATAATTTTTTGCGTGTTTCTCGTTTAGATCGGGGAGAAATTTTTTCCAATCGAAGTTGTTCATCTCCGCGGCGACTTTGACGGGCATATCATCGGTGGGAAATCTCGTAATCCAATCGATTTGGGAATTCCCTTCGGAAAGATTTTTCCAAAACGTATCCACGGAATAGGTATTGGGGAGAACGACTCCGATCCCCGTAATCACAACCCTCGAATTTTTATTAACTTTCGTTTTGTCCATATTCTCTTTGTATTTCTCTCGGATCTTTAAACGCGCATAACGCTTTTTCGGGATGCGAATTTCCCGGGAACGGAATCCGAATTTCGTCAAGAAAGTATTCTTAGTTGTTCCGACAAACTTTTACCGCGTTTTAAGAAATTCACATTCGAATTTCATCGTTTCACTAAAAGGAAGGTTCCGATTTAGGAAAGAACTTTCAAGTACGACATTGGACGGTAAAAATCAAATCAAAAAAACCGTATATTCCTTTTTTGCCTCTTGGCTCGATGAAAGGCCGAGGGAGGGGAGTTCCCGCAAAAATCGACGTTCCCTCGTAAATCTTTCCGAAGGAGTTCCCACAATTTCAGAGAAGAATGCAAGAATATCCTAAAGTTCGATATTTCTCGAGAACGTGGGAACTCTTACAAAGCGTAAAATCGGTCGTCGATCGATCCGGAATTCGCGAAAGTGTGGGAACTCTTACGATGATCCGCCTGATTCGTGTTTTTCGGGAAATCCGGAAATCCCGACCGGGGACATATAAAGTCGGAACTCAGCGCCTCACTCCCTAAGCGCCGCCTCGTAAGAAGACGCTTGCTGAGTTCGGTCGTTCGGATAAACTCAATGCCTCGCTCCCTATGGGTCGTGAGGATAAACTCAATGCCTCACTCCCTATGGGTCGTGAGGATAAACTCAATGCCTCACTCCCTATGGGTCGTTCGGCAGGATCTTGGTTTTCTCAACTTTGTTGAGAGCCTTCGATAATACGCTCCGCTATCTCAGGCTATTTCGCTCCCTATGGGTCGCGAAATATGTAATAAAAAAAGTTACAAAATGCTTGCCAAATAATCGGAAGAGGAAAAGCTAGAGTCGTCGGATAAACTCAGTGCCTCGCTTCCTAAGCGCCGCCTTGCAAGAAGGCGCTTGCTGAGTTCGGTCGTGAGGATAAACTCAGTGCCTCACTCCCTATGGGTCGTGAGGCAGGATCGCGGAATTCCGGAGGAGAATGTCATGTGGAACGAAACTCTTTTCGAACAAAAGAAAAAAGCCTTGGAAGGGTTCGGGGTCTTATCAAAAAAATCGATTTCCCGATTTATGGAGAATTTAAGGACACAAGACGAATGGCAGCTGCACCGGATCAATCCGATCCGTTTCGCAAAGGACAATGGATTTGAAACCGGAGAAGCGTTGGATCTTTTTCTTCACGCGGGAAAGATCGGCCTTCTGGATTTCGCATACAACATGATTTGTCCTGCCTGCGGAGGAGTGACTTCTTCCCATACTTCTTTGGATCAGATCGAGGAAAAAAGTTTTCACTGTTATATTTGCAATCTCGACGTGCCGACCACTCTGGACGATCAGGTGGAAGTCAGTTTTTCGGTGAATTCTTCCCTGAGAAAACAGAATCTCAATCCGTTGACGGACGCACAGACTTATCTCAAATATCATATTTCGAGCAACTTTCATAAGTCGAAGGAACTTCTGGATTTTATTTCTTCAAACACGCGCGAACTTGTAGTGATCGAACCCGGAGCGACCCGCACGATTCTACTCGACGCGACGAACGTTCCCGCGTATCAATTCAGTTCGGTGGAGAATAATTCGGCGGTATTTTTGTATTTCGACGAGAAGGAAACGACTCCGGATCGAATCGTGGATCTGAGTCTGCTGCCGACCGGATTCACTCCGATCGAACTTCATCTTTCTCCCGGGGAATACGAAGTTAAGATTTCCAATCGTACGATCGCGAAGGCCGGATTCTTGGTCATTCGACCGAACTCCAAAAGAATATTAGAAATCATTGATAAACATCCCACGGTGATCGAACCGTTTTTGACGGCGAAGATGCTTTTGAACAACCAGACCTTCCGCGAATTGTTCCGCGTTCAACAGCTCAGCAACAAACTGAATCTGAACGTAAAAAGTCTTACGATCCTTTTTACGGATCTGAGAGGATCGACCGAGATGTACGACAAGGCCGGGGACATTCTCGCGTATCGATTGGTGCAGGAACATTTCCGTCTACTTTCCGAAACCGTGAAAAAACACAACGGGGCGATCGTAAAAACGATGGGAGACGCGATCATGGCGACCTTTTCCAGTCCGATCGAAGGATTGTTCGCGTCGCTGGAAATGATGTCGCGCATCGATCGCATGAACGAAGAATTCAAGGAACACGGACATGAGATCGGTTTAAAAGTCGGTTTAAACGAAGGACCGGCGCTTGCGGTCGTCAACGACGAACGACTGGATTACTTCGGACAAAGCGTGAACATCGCGGCTCGCGTGCAGGCGCTTGCGTCCGCCGGAGAAATCTGGGTGACGGAGCCGATTCTTTCCAGCCCCGGAATCCGCGAAGAATTGATTCAAAGAGGATACGAAGCCGAAAGACACGAAGCCTCTCTTAAGGGAGTGGGGCAAAAAGCAACCGTGCATAAACTTTTTAAAACCGAAGACCAAAGGGAGTTTGCGAACGCGATTTAGAAAAAATTTATTTTCAAAAAGAACGGGCGGTTCATTCTCTTGCTTTTAAAAAGGATAGGGTTATGAACCGTATAAAAAAGAGTTTGTTCGTTTCGATCGCGGCGTTGATTTTCGCAGCGAATTGCGGAAAAGGGTCCGGCGGGAATCTTGCGGCCGAAATGCAGGCGCTTGCTACTAAATCCAAGGAAATCACCTGCGCGAAAACCGTGGAATGCGCTCAGGAACAATTCAGTAAGATGCCCGAGTCTCAGAAGAAGTTTATTCCTCCCATGCTTCAAAGTAAAGAAGCCTGTCTGACTTCGATGGAAGAAAGCGCGGCGGCTCAAAGAGCGAAGACCGGAGCGAAAGAGGAAGACGAGTGGAAGAACGCGACTCCCGAAAAGATCCAAGCAGCTAAGGATTGTTTGGCGGTGATCGAAAAGACGAGCTGTGCGGAGATGATGTCTCCGAACAATCCGATCCAAAAATCGGAATCTTGTCAGTTTTTAGCTAAGAAGTAATTTCGTTGAATCGAAGTTCGGCGAAGAAATTCGTCCGGACTTCGCAGTTCTTTTATTGAATCGGTTTTTCGATCGGATCGGATTTTAGTTTTGTTTGCAGCAGAATTGAACCGCTTTGACTAGCTCGTCCGAGTTCCACGGTTTGGAAATGATCGTGAAAGTTCCCGCTTCTTCCTTTACCCGTTCCGAAACGCCTTCTTCGAGATGACCGGTCACTAAAATCGAACGGATATGCGGATACTTTCGATGAACCTGAATCAGAAAGTCGTCTCCGTTGACTCCCGGCATCAGCCAATCGGAAAGAATCAAAACCACCTTCGTTCCTTTCGAAATCAGATCGTCTATCACTTCCAGACCTTCGTCCGAGTCTTGTGCCGTTTCAAAGATGAATTCGTGTCCGAGTTTGTTTTTCAGTTCCTGCACTAAGGAAAGAAGAATGATCGGTTCGTCGTCCACGCAGAGAATCACGTTGGGTTCTTTTTCTAAAGTCAACTGAAAGTACCGTCCTTGGAATACGTTAGGCGCTCTTGAGCCATACGCTGAATTTTGTGCGGCCCGGCGAACTTTCGAATTCGATCCTTCCACCGAGATTATCGATTATTTTTTTGCAGATGTCAAGCCCCAGCCCCATTCCTTCTCCCTGTTTTTTGGTCGTAAAGAAAGGATCGAAAATCTTACCTTGAATCTCTTGAGGGATTCCCGCGCCGGAATCGGTCCAGGAGACCACGATCCAGGAATCCTCTTCGTGGATCGAGATTTCAATCTTTCCTTTGTAGTTCATGGCTTGAAGACCGTTGTTCAAAAGGTTGATCCAAACCTGGTTCAGTTTGTCCGCGTCCCCCAGACATTTTTTGGAAGTCCGGTAGTCCTTAACGATTTCGACTCCGTATCTTATTTTATTATGATATAGTACTAGAATATTTTCGATCTCGGTGTGAAGGTCCACGCTTTCCGGCCCGCCTTCCTTTTCCTCCTTGGAAGGACGCAGGTAATTCTTTAGGGCGTTTACGACTCGGGAAGCTTTGCTCGTCGCAATCGAGATGACGTTGCTCACTCGTACGATCGTGATAAACGAAGAGACCGCCGTTAAGATCTCGAGCGCTTTCGAAGTTTGGATGAGAGAAATCAGATCGTCGCCCATATCGTGAAGACCCAGATCCGCCGCGAGATTTGCGATCCTATACGAATTGGAAATTCCGGCGGCTTCCAAACGACGGGTTAATTCCTGACGAATTCCCCGATTGGAAAGAATCGCGGATTCGGAAACGTGTTTCAAAGCCTCTTCCAGGATGGCGCTGAACTTCTTTGTGTCTTCCTCGTCCAAATTGGAAAGAAGGCTCGGTATATTTTTCAGTTCGTTTTGAACCACTTCGAGTATGGATCGGGACGACGAAGAGATCGCGCCGAGAGGCGTGTTGAGTTCGTGCGTAATTCCGGCGGCTAATTGACCGAGCGCCGCGAGTTTTTCCGAAAGCAAAAGCTGGTTTTGTGTGTCCTTCAGATTTCGCATTAATTTTTCGAGTTCGTCCACGGCCTGCGTGAGGTCTTCGTTGGACTTGGCGAGTTCCGCCGTTCTCGTTTCGACTTTCTTTTCAAGATTCGAGTTGAGTTCGAGAATGATCGCTTCGTTTTGTTTGCTTCTCGTTTGATTGACGACGAAGATCGTTCCGAGTCCGATCAGGATCGCGATCGTGGAAAAGAGAATCATATCCGCGCCGCTTTCGGTCTGACTGACCGGGATGCTGACTTCTAGAACACCTCGAACGTCTCCGACTTTCCAATCTTTTTTAGGAGATTCCGGATGAGTATTGTGACATTGAACGCAGGAAGCCTGCATACGGTCCGCGAGCGCATAACGAATGTAAGGTTGTCCGTCGATTTCCCTAAAAACGTAGATCGGATTTCCGGGATTTCGTTTTAAACGGTATAAAGCTTCCCTTTGAAATTCGTCCAAGCCGTTCGGTTTTGACCGATTCGGAAACGGGTAATCGCTGAATAACTCGACTCGGATTCCTTCGAACCGATCGGTGAGATGTGCGCCGAATTCTTTGACGAAGGTCGCGGGAAGAGGAATACTTTTTGCGACGGCTTTGTATTTATAGGTGACTTCGGTATGTTCGCGCAAAGCCTTGCTGACGATGTTGTCCGAATAATATACGCGAAGCGCGAGCATTTGATCCGCGATCGATTTCACGTTTCGGATCGAAACGGTTTCCGTATTCTTTTTTTGATAATAAAAAAGAAGAACGCCTAACAGGACGATCAACAGAATACAACCTAGAACGAAAGGAAGAATGATCCGCGTTTCTATTTTAAAAAAGCGCACCGCGGACCAGGGAAAGGAAAGTTTTGTTTCGTTCATGTTTTTCGCCAATATTCTTCCCAGAATATATTATACGAAAAACGGGATACTTTCCCATTGGATTTCGGGTTTTTTATTCCTCGCTTTCTTCTTCGATGACTTCGGATTCCTTAAGGGAAAATTCCGCTTTTCCGAGTCCGCGTTTCCTTCTGTCCACGATCCAATACAAATAAAGAATCACGGCGAACACGCTCTGTAGAACGAATTGCGTAAGGTGGACGGTTGTCGCGTAGAACAAACCTTCCGAAGCTTTTCTTCCCATCAAAACGAAGGAGGAGGTGACCGAAGCGTGGAATACTCCCGCGCCGGAAGGCGCGGACGGAACCATCACACCGACCGCACCGGCGAACATGATGAATACGATTCCCGGATAACTCATTGGAATTCCCACAAGTTTAAGAAGAATTCCGTAACTGAGCGCGTATCCGATCAACCAGGTAAGCGCCGTTAAAATTGCGGGAACGATAAAACGTTTTAAAACTAAAAAGTTTCCGAGGTCTCGGATGTAATGCGCGAGTTTATGGAGAAACCAATCTTTCTTACCCGCAAGGCCCGCGATCCAAGCCAGAATGTCGATGATCGTCTCGTTTAAAAAACGAACCGCGATAAGTCCGACAAAAATTCCCACGATGACGAGGGAAGAAATGATAAAGAACGTATCGCTGCCTTCGTCTTTGATTCCCAGAAACATGAGCGCGCAGATTCCCGCGGAGAAGATAAACGAAAAATCCAGAACCTTTTCGATGAAGAGAGCGGTGACGAGCGTCGGATATTGAAGATCGGATTCTTTTTTGCAAAAATATAAACGGAAGATATCTCCGCCCCGCGCCGGCAGAAACATGTTCGCGCCGACTCCGATAAACGAGGAAAGAAGAGCGTAACGGAAACGGATTTGTTTTCCCATCAGAAGATGCCATCTCCAGGAAAAAAGGATCAAACCCCAAATCGAAGAGATACAAAAGGGAATCAGATAAAACGGTTCCCAGCGTTCCTGAATTCTTGCGAACTCGCCTAGATCCAGTTTGGAAAATAAAAATCCGAGAGCGACGACGCTGACGATCACTCCCAATAAAATTCGTTTCAATGTGTTGTTCCTTGTTTAAACTCTCAACCCGGAGGCCAGATCATCCGTCGTTCCGCCAAAAGATGAAAATGAATGTGAAAGACCGTCTGTCCTCCGTTTTTCCCCGTGTTGTTTACGATTCTGTAACCGTTTTCTGCGATTCCCAGTTCCTTTGCGGTGTCGCGCATTCTAAGAAGAATGTTTCCGAGCAAGGATGCGTCTTCGTTTTCGACGTGTGCGAGAGACGTTACGTGTTTTTTCGGGATAAAAACGATATGTACGGGCGCCTGCGGAGTTATATCATGAAATGCTAATATTTCCTCGTCTTCAAACGCGATTTTTGCGGGAATTTCCTTACGGACGATTTTGCAGAAGATACAATCGGGGTCGTTCATTCGTGATTCTCCATACAAAGCGCGGCGGCGCCTAAGGCTCCGGATACGTTTCCTCCGGGCAGGATTTGTGTGTATGTTCGAAAGATCGGAAAGATGATTTCCTGGATTCTTTGTCGAAGAGGATTCCCGAAAAGATCCCAGGATTTTACGAGCCCTCCGGTGAATACGATCTTTTCGGGATTGATCGTATGAATCAGTGTTCTGCACAGTTGGGCGAGGGCGTCGATTCCTTCGTTTAACAATGCCACGGCGGTCGCTTCTCCCTTGCGGCTTTTGTCGAAGAATTCCTCCGCGGAACCGAGCGTCTGTCCGGTTTGCTCCTTGTATCGATGTAAGAATCCGCTCGCGCTGAAATACGCTTCGGTGCAGCCTCTTTGTCCGCAGCCGCACAAGGAGCCGTTCGGGAAATAAGTGACGTGACCCGCTTCCATTCCGCTTCCTTTGTAGCCGCCGAACAATTTTCCCTGATACACCCAACCTCCGCCGAGTCCCGTTCCTAAGGTAAGAATGACGAGATTCGTGGAATTCTTACCCAATCCGAAACGATATTCGCCGAGGGCGGCAAGATTTGCGTCATTATTATAATATACCGGAATTTGAAAGTTCTTCTTGAGATGATCTACGAGAGCCACGTTTTTGAGAAGGGGAAGATTGGCTGATTCGATGAGAATTCCGCTATCGGAATCGATGGGTCCCGGACTTCCGATGCCTACCGCCGTAAGGGAATCGTCTTTCATTTCGGAAACGATATTGCAGAGAGAATCGAGGAATTGTTTTTCGTCCGTTTCCGCACCGGTTGCGCGCGACGTGCTTTTTAAAACCGTTCCTTGCGTATCGACGAGACTTGCCTTGATGCTTCCGGCTCCGATGTCGATTCCGAGATAGGATTTCATTTTACCACCCGGGTAAACGCTCCCTCTCTCATTTCGTAGATCGTTTTTGCGTCGAATGCGAGATTCATATCATGAGTCACTAATAGAATCGTAAGTCCTCTGGAATTGAAATCGTAGAGAAGATTGCGCACGAGTTCGCTGTTCTCCGGGTCCAAATCTCCCGAAGGTTCGTCCGCAAGAAGAAGTTCCGGTTCGTTGATAAGCGACCGTGCGATCGCGGTCATTTGGATTTGTCCGCCCGAAAGTTTACTCGGATAACTTTTGCGGATCGATTCGAGATGAAGACTGGAGATCAGATATTCGCATTTTTCCAAATATTCCTTTTGGCTGAACTTTCCCACGAGAAGCGCGGGAAGAAGAATGTTCTCCTCTACGTCTAGGTGAGGAAGCAATTCCGAAAACTGAAAGATGAGTCCTATGTTTCTCGCGCGGAAATTGGCGAGCGAGCCCTTTCCCATTTCGCTGACCTTGGTCGTGTCAAAGTAGACTTCTCCGCTGGAACTGGACAACATTCCGGTGATCATGGAAAGCAGAGTGGTTTTTCCGGAACCGGACGGGCCTACGATTGCGACATAGTCGGATTGGTTCATGTCGAAGGAAACTCCGTTGACGGCCTTCGATTTTCCGTATTCTCGCGAAAGATCGTTGATGCGAAGAATCATTTGCCCCTCCGAATCGACCGGTATGGATCTAAAAAGGTGAGAATCAAGGCGATCGCCGCTCCGATTCCCGAGATCAAGGCAATCAGAATCAGAAACGCTTTCAGGTAATCGAGGAGGCTCGAACCTTCGGAAACCCAGGGTGGAAAAAACACCGTAGCGATTACGCTTAGGAGAAATCCGAGTCCGTGAAGAATCCAGAGTTCCGCCACCAAAAGCCGTACGGTTCCGATCCGATTTCCCCCGACCGCCATCATAATCCCCGCGTCGGAAGTGCGTAGAAGGGTTCGGGTAATCGCCATAAATGTCAAAGCGGCCGCGCTCAGCAATAAAACCAACTGTGGATAATTCCGGAAGAGTTCGATACTAGAAGGGTTAGAGGGAACCTTATCCATCCGAAGCAGAAAGATCCCGAAGATCAGAAAAAAACAAAATAAAACGGAAAATCCTATATGAAGAATACTGATTGTAATATCGCGTTTTACAATAGAATACGCAAATCTGAAGTAGGTAAGTTTTCCCATCTGGTTTTCGTTTCTGTAAAAAGTAGGATTTTATCCCAAGTTCGGGCAAATCCCGGATCCATTCTCAGGATTTTATCCATTTACTAACCGGAACCTGAAAGAAAAACAAAAAAAATGATCTTCGTCATTCTTGTAGCAATTGGAATCATTCTGATCGTTGCGTTTGGATCCTTTCTGATCCAGACCAAGAAAGACGCTTACGAAAAGGCCCTAGCCCTCGCCGCCATGGGGAATTACGTGGATGCGCGAGTTATCATTCGGGACATTTTGGACAGTTCTCCCTCGAATGTACGAGCCCACTATGTGATCGCGAAAATCTACGCGATGGAAGGGGATACGACCAACGAGGCTCGGCATCTCGAGAAAATCAAAAAGATCGGAACCTACGAAAAGGGGATCAACGAGGTCGCGGTTTCCAACCGGATTGCGGATATTTATTACCAACAGGATTTATTCGAAGAAGCTCTCTTTCACTATTTGGATACCGTAACGATCGATCCGGAAAACGTGGAAGCGAATATTCGAATCGGATTTATGGCCTTGGGGCAAAAGGAATTTGCGATTGCCGATCGATTCTTAGGAAAGATTTCCAACGATAAGATTAAGAACGCTTCCATCTTTATCGGAAAGGGTGTGATTGCCGCGGTGTTGCGGAAAGGAAATCCGGTTGAATTCTTCGCGAAGGCGTATGAGTTGGACCCGGCTTCTCCCGTGGGCGGATTTTTATATGCGTTGAGTTTAGCGAGGGACGGGAAATATGAAGAAGCGGTTAAGGTCGCCAACTCGGTCGCGGATCTTATCGAAGACGATTATGTGCGTTATACGATCTTTCAGTTTTTGATGTGTTGTTTTATTCTCCAGAGAAATTTGGGAGAAGGTTTGAAACACGCGAGGCTTTGTATGGAGATGGCGCGGAACAGCGGTTGGAAACAGGAGATGATCGACTCGGACGTTTACTTTTCCCTGTTGGCCGTGAAACTCGGTAAGCTGGAAGAAGCCAGCGAATATCTCATCGAAGCCGAGTCCGAACGAATCGACGACAGAAGAATTTTGGAACTTGCGAACTATAAATTCCAGTTGGAGACGAAACGAACGGACCCCGCTAAGGCGCAGAGCGGATTCTCCTTGGACGAAGAGATCGGGAGAATTTTCGGAGAACTCTTTCCGGTCGAACGTTTTTACGAACTTTCGGGACTCAAGTCTTCCAAGTCCTTTCATATCAAAGGGATCTTGGACGACCAAGGCAACAAACTTCTTGCCGACGTTTCTAAGATCGGCGTCGGTGTGCTGGATCATTATAGACAATTGAAAGGCGTCGAGTTCAAGAATCTTTGCGTACGGATCGTGATGGCTCTGAATTATACGGTGAGCCGCGAGGTTCCGAATAAAGAAGGGGACGGTCTGAATCTTACCGGTTTAAATAAGACGGATAAGGAGACTCGTTCTTTGTTTAAGTTTCGCAAATGGAAGGACGCGAAGATCTCCGATATTTTTCTGCGGGATACGATCGGGCAGATCAAAGAGTTGGGCGTGGATAAAGCCTTTATCATCGGTGATGCGGAGTTCACCGAAGGTGCAAAACGTTTTCTTACGGATAATTCTTCGTTATTGAACGTGATTTACGGTAAGGACTTGGAAGAGCTTTTGAAGAAGGCTCTTCGTTTGGAAGCAAAGGGCGCTTAACGCGGGATGCGTTTAGGGCTTTTTGTTTTGTCGGTTTTGGGGTCGGGAGTCGACGGGTTCGTTTCCGATTTATGGTTTTGTTGTCGGGACATGTCTTCCCTCTTGTTCGCTGAGATTTTTTGAAAAACGTTTCGGATGATGTTTCGTTTTTAGTCGGGATACCAATCTCTGTAATCTAATGTGTAGAATAGGGAGTCGGGCTCGCAGTTGAGCTTTCGGATTACTTGGTTGTAGGCTAAATCGAGGTGCAGGATGTAACTGTAGTTCGTGTGAAATGTGGGAACTCCCGCATTCAAAGTATCAAAGACGGATCCGCCAACCCCGGCAAAATCTAACCACAACAAATAATTGAAAAGAAAACAACGCGATACTCCGTGAGCTTGCGCTAACGTTCCGAACAAGGTCCAGCTTCCGGGACTCAAACGAACATTCACTCGTTTCATTTTGGATTTTCCCGGACTCGGTTGATACAAGGTTCGTCCTGCATTCTTCCCCAAACGTTTTTGAGCAGCGAGATATTTCGCATACGTCCGTAACATCTGCGGAATTTTCTTCGGAAGTCTTCGAGCTTCATCTTCGGAAAAACGAAGCCACGTTTCTTCCGGAATCAACAACGTCACGGTTTCCATTCGATCTTTTTGAAGGGTTGAGCGAATCTCCCGATCCGCATCCAGCAATAAATATCCCATATCCGTTCGGTTCCGAAATGCGTAAACAAAGCGCATATCGACCCAAAAAAATTCGTATAGCGTAGAAAAACGCAAGACCCGGACCGAAGAACCCGATTGTAACCGTTCAAAATAGGTTCGAATAAAAAACAAAACTTGATTCGACTTTACGATCGATTCTCAGAGACTGGACCCGAGTCCCGATTTCTCATGTTCGCGAAGAAGACATATTTTGCAGTTCAACAAAACTCGGTGCAAAGACCGTTAGACCTTTCTCCAAGAATCTCCAATTCGTGGAACGCATCGAGCCGCGCACTAATGATCATCTCATTCATCGCAATCGTCTTATTCTCCTGCAAGACGACCGAGACAACCGCATCCGAAAGAGAGATTTTTCTTTCCAGAACCGACTTAAAAGCACCGGAAATTCGGGCCGGAAAAGTGTTTCTCGCGGGTCATACGGGCGATCATACGTTGGACACGCCGGAGATTCTTCAGTTGATGAAAACCCTCGTGGAAGATACGGTCCGGAAAGATTTTTCCAAACTCGGAGATCAGGTTTCTCCCAAGGACGGATTGCTTCTTGATCTGAAAGGAATTTGGACTCGTGAAGAAATTAGAAAGGAACTTCTAAAAAAAGGGAATTATTTCGAGACGTATTTTTTTGACCGGGAGCTTTTGAAAAAACAGAAGAATTCGGAGAACGTTCGAACGGTTCGGGATTTGTTTTTACTTTCCGGCGGAATCGAAGTCGAGTTCTATTACGAAAGTATGACCGAATGCGAATTAAAGCTTCGATTCAAAAATAACGTAGAACTGGAGAAGGAACTTCTCAATCCATACTTTAAGAAAGTGCAGGGGAAATGGTATCTTCACAGAATGTTTTAATCAGCCCTAAGCCCGCAGGAGCGCCGAAATTTCCTAAGAAATGGTTTCTCTTCGGATTGCTCGGACTCGCCGTCGTTTTGATTTTTCCGATTACTACGACTGCGGAGGTAATCCCGCTCGAGCCTAACCTCGCCGAGGAAGAAGACAAAAAGAAATCGAACGCGAGTTCCAATTCTCCCGAAGAAAAAAAATCGCAAGGGACAAAGGACGCGCAAAATCAAACGCAGATCGAGTCGCAAACGCAATCACAAGTTCAGCCGCAAAGTTCGACGACCTACGGCCAATCCGTTTTTTCCGGAAAGATCATCGACTGGGACGTGGAACGTCTGACGGAATACGCGGTCTCGAACAATCCGTTGTATCTCGCGGAAAAACAAAACATGGGAATCGAACGGGGAAGGGTGATTACAGCTTCTTTGTATAGAAACCCGATCGTACAATACCAACAACAATTCATTGGGGTTCCGGGCGGCGGTGGAAACTCCGGGCCGCAGATTCTCGGTGCAAACGGATCGCAAGGAGGAAGCACGGAGATTGCGCCTGCCCTCTATCAAGATGTGGACGTGTACGGAATCATTTCTCTCCGATCCAAGGTCGCTAAAAAATCCTTCGAAGCGGTTCTCGGAGAATTCGACAACTTCGACAGGCTTTTTAGGCTCAGACTGAGACAGAACTATTGGACTTATATCTTCCTAACTAATTTAGTAGATTATAATAAAGAATTTTACGAAAATTACAGCGACCTTCTGGAACTCACGAAGTTTCGCGTGGAAAAGGGCGACATTTCTCCTCTCGAATTCGAACGTCTCGAGTTGGAAAGAATTCAGGTCGAGAAGTTTTACCGCGACGCGCTCGTGCGCAGGCAGTTCGTCGAAAAAGAGCTGAGAATTCTTACCGGAATCAAGGAATCGGAAGGAATATTCGCTTTCAAATCGGAGATGAAATTCAAATCCTTAGAGGACTTAGGTCTTCGGCTTAAGGATTCCACGATCGCTTCGGTCAACCGTCCCGACATCGCCGCTCTGGAAGAACGCGTTAAAGAGAAGAAGCTCAACATCGATCTCCAAAGAAGGGAAGCCCTCGGCTATCTCCAGGTCGGAGGCGAATGGAGAATCAAGGGCAACGAACACTACGCTGGCGTATTCGCTACGATTCCTCTTCCGTTGAACGACCGAGGTCAGGGAAAGGTTCTTTCGGCTAAAGAAGAACATAAAAAGTTCGAACTCGCGCTCGAAGCCAAAAAGCGCGAGGTCAATGAGGAAATCGAAGCTTCCAAGAAGGAACTTCTCGCGCGAGAAGACCTTCTCGCCAAATACGAACGAATCAATCTATTACAGAAAAACAAACAGTTGGAACAAAAATCCAGGATAGCGTATGTCCGTGGTGCGTCCGATCAGGTGACCTTTCTCCAGGCCGAAAAGAATTATCTTACGGTCCTCAGAGATTATTACGAAGTATTGTATCTCTACTACAATGCGGTCGAAATTTACAAGGCGGCGGTCGGTAAAAAAACAGAGAGGGATTAAAAAGCCCCATCCCGGAGATTTGTATGATCAATTTCTTAAACCGTTATAGAACGACTCTTATCCTTCTTGCGATCGTAAGCGCGGGATACTTCGGTTACAAAAAATTCTTCTCCAAAAAAGCGGAAGAGAAAAAGCCCGTAGCGGTCAGTAAAAACAGATTCACCGTTTCCGAGGAGATTTTAAAACGACATCCTCTCACGTTAGTCGCTCTTAAAGAAGTTTCCGCCTTTGACGAGGTCGCTCTTCCGGGAAGAATTTCCTACGATCCGGAAAGTATGGCGAGAGCCGGTTCCACCGTGGAAGCGAGAATCAAAAAGGTTCTCGTACGCGAAGGGGATCGGGTTAGTCAAGGTTCTCCTCTTGCGATTCTTTCTTCGGTCGTTCTCGGAGAAGTGGAAGCTTCTTATGTGAAAGCAAGAGCGAGTCTCGAAGCGTTGAAACTTCAAGCGGACCGGGCCAAGGAACTCTTCGACATGAAAGTGACCTCCGCGAAGGACTACGAGTTCGCGAACATGCAGTATAAAACCGCAAAGACCGAAGTGGAAACGACTCGGATCAAACTGGAAAACTACGGTTTGACGCCGGGCGAAATCGCCGGAATCGAAAGAGGGGTTTACGTTTCCTCCAACCTCGTTCTCCGCAGTCCGATCAACGGAGAAGTCACCGAAAGAAAGGCCGTGCAGGGACAACAGGTCACAAGAAACGAGGATCTGTTTACGATCGCCAATCTCACCAATCTGATGGTTCTTCTCGAAGTGTATGAAAAGGATTTGGGCACGATCGCCGAAGGAGCCGACGCGATGATTTATCCTCTCGGTGATGAAAAATCTCCCGGGATTAAGGGCGAGGTTGCATACGTGGGAACGGTTCTGGATAATATCAAACGAACCGCCAAACTTCGAATCATGGTTTCCAACCGGAACGGAAAACTGAAACCGGGACAATCCGTGACCGCAAAGGTGAAAGGAATGGTCGTGAATACGGGCGAACCGAGACGCACGGTTCCTCTCGAAGCGGTACATGAGATCGAAGGAAAATCGATCGTCTTTCTCCAAAACGAAGACGGAAGTTTTGAGGCGACCGAAGTCATTACGGGTGATACGGTCGGAGACGAGGTTGTCATCAAAGCGGGTTTGAAAGAAGGAGCGCAGATCGTTTCCAAAGGTTCGTTCATTTTAAAAAGCGAATACTTGAAGTTGTAGTTGAAGTTTTCGATATTTAGGAAGTTGGGTAATGTTAAAATTTTATGATCATTCTTAAGAATTTCTAAAGGGTTGATAATTATTGACGATTAAATAACATAGGTGAATATTAGGACGGGTTTGTCTTTTTTATGCTCCAGTCAGATGAAATAATAAACAAATGTGTTGCTATTGGAAAAGCAATCATTTCAGCGCTAACAACGCACATTGAAGTTCCCGTTATCTTTACGATTGAAGATGATACGTATGTATATTCGTATTGTCCTAAGTTCGGAATTTTTGCATACGGGGATTCCATAGAAATTGCTAAAGATAATTTAGCCTCGGCGATTTCCGTTAATATGCAGGCTTTATTTAAGGAAAATCGAATTAAGGATATATTCGAAAATCAGCTTGATCAGGTTTATTTGAATGCCTATGAAAAGATCAAAGATAAATTGTCTTTGGAGGCTTTAGAAGTCATTTGTGCATATCATTATGATAAGGATCAGGTCGAGACGATCAGAGGGACAAAGAAGCAACCTCAGATATATGATTTGACCGAAGAGATTAAACTTAAAATCGATTTAATTGAAGTAAAACGCAATACAGTCGCCGCATAATATTAGCTATTTATTATGTCTTCTGTAAAAAAGATCAAATATTGCAATGCACTTGATTTTTTGCAGAATTATCTTCCTGAGGAATTTACTTTTATTGAAACTAAAATTTCCACGGGAGGAAAAAGAGTCCTCCTTTGTTGGAATGAAAATATCCAGCCTCTTCAAGACAATAAGCCCAGATTTTTTTCGGAATTCGGTAGGGAATATATGGGCGTCTCCAATACGAACGAACCGCATATCGAATATATTCGGAAACATTTAGAAAAAATGTATTATGCTTTATTAAAGTTAAAATCGGTTGGAAAGATTAAAGAGATATCCTTTACGGTCGACGAGATTTTGGGAAAGATCGATTGGAAAGAAAAGGAAAAGCCGAATCTATGGCAGCAGTTTTCTTGATTTAGTGAATGCGCTTGTACTACTCCGAATCGAAATGGTCCTTGAAACTTTTGACTGACTTAGAACCCGAACTCAACTACGAGCCTCGTCGATATAAAAAGCGACGATCATTCATGCGAAAGTTAGATATTTTCGCGACTCGATTACTGAACTCATAAATCACTATGAGAAACTAAATGCTGAAATCAATTGGGATGCGGATGGGTTCCCCGGAGGAACTAAACCCGCCGATCACAATCCCCCGACAAGTTTTACTATTTTTGTGTTGACTTAGCATTTATTCACTACTAAGTTGTTTAGTATGAAAGACCTGACAGACAAGCAACAGGCTGTCCTCACATTCATTACTGCAATCATTAAGGAACGCGGTTTTCCTCCAACGATCCGGGAAATCGGAGACGAGTTCGGAATCACCGCAAAAGGCGCTTACGATCACCTCAAGGCAATCGAAAAAAAGGGATATCTCAAGACCGCCAAGAACCAATCCCGTGCGATAGAACTCATCCGTCAAAGCCCGATGGAATCTCTTCCCGTACAAGCGACGAGTATTCCCGTAATCGGTCGAGTTGCGGCCGGTCTTCCGATCTTCGCGGAAGAAAACATCGAATCCTATATTCCCGTTCCCGACGAGATGGCAAAAGGTAACGTTCCCATGTATGCGCTTCGGGTTCAGGGAGATTCGATGGTGGAAGCGGGAATCAACGACGGCGATATCGCGATCATCGAAAAACGGGATATTGCACGCAACGGTGAAATCGTAGTCGCGCTCATTGAGGACGAGGCCACGTTGAAAGTATATTATAAAGAGCAGGATCAGATTCGACTCGAAGCGAGAAATCCGAAATACAAACCGATCAAAACCAAGAAAGCAACGGTGATGGGTAAGCTGATCGGATTGTATCGAATTTACTGATTGACAGAGGGAGAAACTCGACTGAAACTTCGGACAGAGTGTTTCAACGAAATTTCTTCCTCTGTATTCTCCTCCTTTTCGTTCTCCAGTGCAGTCCTCCTAAAAAAGATATCACCGACGGCGATCTGAAAAGGGTTCTGGAACGGGTCAGCATCGCGAGAATCAACGCGAACCTCAAGGCTTCTTCCGGGAAAGCCGCACCCAACGATCTCACATTTTTTCTCGAAGCCTGTTCCGTCTATCGACTGGACCCCGATCGTGTATTGGATCGACTGAAAGAAAAAAGTCCCGCGCTGCACGAGGCATTGATCAAACAATATGAAAAGTAAAGAAAGAATGGTCTGGATTGGAATCGTTTCCTTTCTCAGCTTCGCACTAATTCTCCCGACAGGAACCGTAAAAGGAATATCCAAAGCGGGAGAATCCTATCTCCAAATCTTCCACGAAGTATTGTCCGTCATTCATAGCGATTACGTGGAATCCGTGGACGAAGAAAAACTCTACGTCGGAGCAATCCGCGGATTGATTTCTTCGCTCGGCGATCCGCATTCCCGATTTATGGATAAGGATGATTTCTCCCAACTCCAAGAAGAAACCCGTGGAAGTTTCGGAGGACTCGGGATGGAAGTCTCTTTCGCAGACGGAGCCATCGTTGTCATATCGCCGATCGAAGACACACCCGCGATGAAAGCGGGAATTCTTCCACAGGATCGAATCGTCGAAATCGACGGAAAGAACACGCACGATCTATCTCTTTCCGATTCCATCAAACTCATGAGAGGAAAAGTCGGAACTTCGGTGTCGATCAAACTCGAACGAAAGAATCAGAAGGAACCGATTCTTCTCACGTTAGTCCGAGAAATGATCAAGATCCGTTATGTGCGTTCTTCGTATCTGGAAAAGGAAAAACTCGGTTATATCAAACTCAATCAGTTCATGGGAAAGGACAGCACGCTTTCCGAATTCAAAAAGGAACTGAATTCTCTCAAAGATAAGGGCGCGGAAGGATTGATCGTCGATCTCCGAATGAATCCGGGCGGACTTTTGGATCTTGCGATCACTCTTTCCGATCTTTTCTTAAAACCGGATCTCGATATCGTTTCCGTGCGGGGAAGAGGCGGGGAACTCGTTCGCGTGTTCCGTTCCACGACCGCAAACGATAAAATCACCAATTTGCCGTTGGTCGTTTTGATCAACGAAGGTTCCGCCAGCGCTTCCGAAATTTTTGCGGGAGCGATGCAGGATCATGGAAGAGGAAAAATTCTCGGGACGGTTTCTTTCGGAAAAGGTTCCGTTCAAAACATCTATCCTCTTTCGCATAACACGGGAATCGCGCTTACGATTCAGAAATATTATACTCCGAGCGGAAAGTCGATTCACGGAAAAGGAATCCAACCCGACGTTGTCGTAAAATCGGTGGAGCCTACGGAAGACGATCGATTTTACATCCGCAAAATGGCCGAAAAGAAAATGCTCGAAGCCTTTCTTGCAAAGAATCCGAATTATTCCGAAGCGAACTTTGTCCTCTTTGAAAAGTATCTCTCGGAAAAAGGAATCAAACTTTCCACCGACGTCGCCAAATTCTTATACAAAAGCAGAAGCCAACAAGACAGTCACAACGGAATCCCCGACGTGGAACTGGACCCGCAGCTTCGTAAAGCGATCGAAATTCTCAGTGCTCCGAAAGACGGAGAAAAGAAACCTACAAACGCATGATCGGAATGGGAATCGAAACCAGTTGCGACGAGACCTCCATCGGAATCGTCCGCGACGGGAAAGAGAACCTCAGTCTTAGAATTTTCAGTCAGATCGATCTGCACAAACCCTACGGAGGAATCGTTCCGGAAATCGCTTCGCGCGCTCATCTGGAAAAGATCAACCTTCTGCTCGAAGAAGCGATGGAAGAGGCAAAGATCGGGTTCGAGGACCTTTCCTACGTCGCTGTGACTTCTTCTCCCGGTTTGACCGGTTCTTTGATGGTCGGTGCGCAGATGGCTCGTTGCATTCACATGGTTTACGGGACTCCGATTTTACCGGTTTGTCATCTTCAATCGCACTTTGCCGTTTTACACTTGGAGGGAGTTCCCACGGAATTCCCCGTTCTCGGATTATTGCTCTCCGGTGGGAATTCCGCCATTTACACATTGAAAGAATTTGGTAGAATGGAACTTCTCGGCGATACGATGGACGACGCTTTGGGAGAAGCCTTTGATAAGGTTGCGGGACTTTTGGATCTGCCTTATCCGGGCGGGCCGTATATAGAAGCGAAAGCGAACGCCTATGTTCCCGCTCCGGACGAAAAACCGATTCTTCCTCCGCTGCTTCGGAATCTTCCTCACAACGAGGTTTCATTCTCTTTCAGCGGACTCAAGACGGCGGTGATGGTTCAACTGGAAAAACAAAAGGATCTTTCTCGGGAAAGGATCTGTTGGAACTTTCAGAATTCCGCGTTCGATCTTGTGGAACGGAATCTCAAACGGGCCGTCGCGAAAACGGGAATTCGTCGGGTCTTTGCCGCGGGGGGAGTGTTGGCAAACGGCACGCTTCAGAAACGATTGCAGTCTTGGGCTGAAAAGAATTCAGTGGAACTTTATACTCCCAAGAGAAAAATTTATTGTACCGATAACGGTGCCATGGTAGCGTCTTTGGGATACTATCTTTTTCAGAAAGGCTATCAGAGAGATATCGATTTTACGGTCAGTCCGTCCAGACAGGAGATTTTTACATGAAACTCAAACTCAGTTGGGTTCCTAACACTCTTACGCTCGGAAATCTCACGATGGGATTCAGCGCTATGCTCGTTGCGTCCGAAGCCGGTTCCCGGGGTGGAAGCGAGTTACAGGCATACACACTTGCAGGATTCTTTATATTGCTTGCGGCTCTCTGCGACGGACTCGACGGTATGGCCGCAAGAGCGCTCAACGCGACATCCGAATTGGGAGCCGATCTGGACAGTCTTGCGGATTTGACCGCTTTCGGAATCGCTCCGGGTTATCTAATGTATCAGATGGTTCTTTGCGAATACAAGATCGACGTCTTCGGTAAGGAAGATCTTTTTCCGATCGGAATGCTCGTTGCCGCGATCTTCCCGATCTGCGCCGCGTATCGACTCGCACGTTTCAACGTCGCACACGATCCGAAGTCCTTTACGGGGCTTCCTTCTCCTGTGGCGGGCGTAACCGTCGGATTTTTTCCGATCTTTTTGAATGCGAACTCCGCTCCTCATTGGATTACGATCACCGGATTCGTTTTGATCGCGATCTTGATGGTTTCCAACATACGTTATTCGAAACCGCAGGCCGCCATTCGATCCAAGCTCAATCCTACGAGATTGTTTTTGCTCGTGGCGGGAATCACGATTCTGCTCGCTCTTGTAGGACTCAACCGCTGGCCTTGGCTGATCTACGGATTGATTTTCTTTTACATCTTTTCCGGAATCATGACCTTTCTCATTCACTTGATCCAAGAATTCCGAGTGAAGTTGGACTAAAACGGAAACTGCACCTGCAAGTTGATCCAAATTCCGTCGCCTTTACTTTCCTTCTTTCGGGAATGACTCACCGTAAAAGCGATGGTCGGCGATAAAAGCCGCAGACGAAACGAAGAAGAACGATCCGTAAAGATCAGACTCGTTTCGTCTCGAGCGGTTCTCGCCTCGAATACCGAATCGGTTCGGTTTCCTTCTTTTTGAAACAGAAACGCGCCTTCTAAGTTCCAAGTTTCCGTGATTCGAAAGGACCATTTCCCTTCCGTGATCGCGTCTCCGTTGATTCTCCATTCTTGTCCCGCTTCGATCGTAAAACGATTTCGGTATAAACCGTAATAAAGTCCGCGGCCGATCGTTTCGTTCGTATAACTTCTCAAGGAAAGAAGAATTCCTCCGTAGAAAGGATCGTAAATCATCGGAGCCTTGCCTCCGATGATTTCCCAACGTTTTGAAGACGAGGCGGAAGGAATATTATAATTTTCGAATACAGAGGATCGTGTCGTTTCGTTTGCGAAAAAGGGATTCGATTTTGAAATCGCCTCGAACGGAGTTTCGGAAGTCGCGTAGTTTGCAGCCGGAAAAGAACGGTTCCACGCTCGAATCCATTCCATCGAGAACGCGGAGTGCGAAACGATCGCAAAACGTGCGAGTTCCGCCTTACCTTTCAGTTCGTTCCGATCCGGGTCGAGCGCGAAAAGATCCTCGCTTTTTCCGCGATACCCGGTCAGACGAAATTCGGAATCCAAACTTTCCGAAAACATCGAAGTATAAAACGTCCCGCCGATTTCCTTTTTCTCGCCGACGGTTTGAATTCTGGAAACGATCTTCGGACCGGGAAGATTCCAATTCTTCGATTGGAAATTGAGAGAAACGTAATGTTTAGAAATCTCGGGAGAATACGCGGCTTCGAATAACTTCTTCGGAGAAAGAAGATAATATCCGGCTCCGCGTTTCGCTTCTTGTTCGGAATAATACGCTCCGAACGACCAGTCCTTCCAGATCAGCTCGAAAAATCCAGAACGATGCACGGCTTGATCGATCTCCGGAAGCGCGGTGTAAAAATCGTTGTCCCTCAGGAAATAAAAATTCTCCAGAGGTCGAAACCGATGTCCGAAACTCGCACGAGCGTATTTGTGATCTACTTTGGCGGAGAAAAGCGGGGTTCCGTTTCGAGTTTCGAAAAAGCCGGTCCAACAAAACCGAGCCGGCTCTTTCTGAATCACGTTCTTAATGCCGGAAACGGATCGCGGATGTTCGACAGAATTTTTCCGAGCTGTTGTCTTCGAAACTCCATCTTCGAAGGTCGCTGAATTGACTGAGTCGACCGGGGCAGGCTGCGGAGATGTCATCGGGCAATTCGAAGTTTTCAAAAACCAATTCTCTTTTGCCGTATGAGTGTATCTCGATTCGTAGGTTTCCAGGGTCGCTCCTATCCGCGATTCAACCGCGGCGAGCGGAAACCGCACGCAAAGAAATGCGACTGAGGTTAGAAAGTAAAATGCGGATAGGAATGAAAACCGTGACGCGTAAAATTTCGAATACGAAAGAATCGTAAAAAATCGGAATATTCTAAAAAACGAATTCTCTCGCGAGCTCACGGATTTTCCTTTCGGACTTTTCTCCGTGAACGTTTGTCTCGATTTGCGCATTCGAACTTCACGGTTTTTCTCCGCGAATCTTCTTGTTCTTGCGCGCCTTGTTCTGCGCGGCCTGCGGCCGCGCCGCCTTCGGATTCTTCTTGTTTAAAAGGACGTAAATCTTCGTTTGTTCTTTTTCCGAAAGGGAACGGAAGAACTCCGCGAATTCGTTTCGAGAACGCGCGCTTTCTTTGGAGATTCGCAGCGCGGCCGCCAGCGCAAATCCCGCCGACAAAAGTTCCTGCAGTGTTAAAGAGACATTCGTATAACGATGAATCGACGATCTTCGGACAAAATCGGGCGTCTCGGAAATTTCCTTGTTTTTTCCGTAAGAGCGATCATACTCGACCGCCGGTTCGCGATCGACGCGATTCGCGGAGGAAATCCGAGTCGCTCGGGAATCGGATTCTTTTTCGAAAAGATCTCCGACGTCCGCACGCGCGGAAAACGAAACGTCTTGATCGATCGCGCTTTGATTTCCAAAAAACGAAACGGCGGCATTCCCCCAAGCAAATCCGATTCCGAGCGTAAAACGATCTTCGGTATGAGCCTCCGTCCAAGTTCTTGAAATTCCCGCCAACAACCGAAGTTCCCGGTTCAATGGAGAATGCAGTAAAAGAGAAACGTTTCGAAATTCTTCTCCGGTCTTTCCGAAAAGATGGATCGACTGTCGAGTCGGAATCTCCAATCGAAACCCGATCACACAAAGGTCTTTTTGTCCGCGTTCCCAACCGGCAAACAAAGAAGAAGAAAAAGAATTCTCCCTCGAAACGAAAGAATAACCGAAGCCCGCGTAGGTTTGATGAACGAGCGGAGAGATTTCCGTTGCGGTTCTATGATTCACATAAACGAACGAAGTCTTCCAAAGATGTTCGTTTCGTTTTGCGACAAAGAATTCTCCGGAAGCTCCGAACGAGGGAGGAAATTTCTTTTTTGCTTCGGTCAAAATTCCCAAAGCAAGGGAGGAATTCTTCGGAGAAAGAAAGAAGGCCGGATCGATATCCGATCGAAACCGTTCGTGTTCGTCGTCTTCCGCACGCAAACCGCTTGTGAAAACGCAAAGGAGGCAAACCCAAAACAAAATCCTTGTCGGTTTGGAAACTTTGGAACGGGAGAATTCTTTTTTCCGCACGTTCGAAGCGGTTCGCGTCAACGAAGCTCAAGCGTTCGCTTTGAAAAAAAATCGAAATTGCTTTCGAAAAAAAATTCAAACGAAACGTTTTTGTCCGGGGGAAACGTTAAGATAGGATTCAGAAACCGAGGAAAACACGGGGTTTTGGGACTCAAAAAGACTTCTGGATCGAAAATCGAGGATTTTCGAAAAAAAAGAGTGTTTTGAGTTGACATTTACTACTATTTTGATTAGTATATACATATCCGTTTAGTGGATTATCCTGTGGTTTTATCTGTTTATGTCGTCTAATTTATTAAGAATGGAGAGAAGACTATGATCATTCGATCTCTGCAAGAATCAGCAAATTACCAGAGAAAACGCGGTGGTCTCGCCGGTGCCGGTCCTAACTGGAAGGAACGGACTCGCGCGGGTGAGTCGAATCTTAAATCCTTCGCGGATTATCTGGAAGAAGCGTTTGAAGGGGAAGTAGTTCAAAAAGGAACCTGGTTTGCAGATTCACTTTCTGAGCTCAGCAAAAACAACCTGAAGCGGATTTGAAATCTAGCGGAAAACTCTCTGAAAGGTTGGGTCCTTTTCCCGATCCCAGAACGCGGATTGCGTATGAAGCCGAATCCCTGGAAGATTGGGAACTTTTGGCGGTACTTCTGGGAAGAGGGAATCGGGCTCAGCCGATCGAGGAATTGAGCCGCAATATCTTGCATCAAAGTAAGGGACTGGGCGGACTTCTTCAAAAACAAGTTTCGGATCTTCGCAGGATTCCCGGGATCGGCAACGCAAAGGCGACCGCCTTAATCGCCGCCATCGAATTTGCAAGACGCCTCAAATGGGAAGCGCTCAAAGGGAAACGTTATTCCAGCAAGCAGCTTCTGAACTTTTTATCCACAAGTTTAATCCCTAAAAACAGGGAATGTTTCGTTCTCATCACTCTTTCACCCGAAGGTTCCGTGTTACGCGCCGAAGTCGTTGCGACCGGAAGTCTGGAAGAAGTCGGAGTACAAAGCCGAGACCTATTGAAAATCATTTTGAACGACGCGGCTTCCGCAGTGATCATCGCGCACAATCATCCCGAATCCGGCTGCAAACCGAGCCGAGAAGATATTTGGATTTATAAGAATTTCGGCAAGTTGTTGGATTCTCTCGGAATCGACCTCTTGGACCAATGGATTTTTGGAATTGACGGGATCTATTCCTGTAAGGAAGGTAAGGTTCTTCAGGCGTAACGCAGTGTTGAAAAATTTGCCGATTCTTTGGATCTTAGTGCGGAGAGATTACGCCTTACAATTTGCGGGAAGTTCCTTGGGAATCTCGTGGATGCTGATTCAAAATCTGAGTTTGATCCTGATCTATACGATCGTCTTTTTATTTCTTCATTTAAAAGGAAATCCCGAATCCGCTTCCGACTTCATCGGATACGCGTTCAGCGGTCTTTTGTTTTGGATTCCTCTTCAGGAATACATGATCCGCGGGACTTCCATTCTTACCGAAAACAGACAACTCATCAAACGGTCTCCTTTGGGTCCCGAGATTTTTCTTTGGATTCCTTACGCGCAGATGCTCGTTCATTTCGCCGTGACGGCGGTTCCGATTCTGGCCGTTCTGATTGCATTAGATAAATTGAATGTTTATTTTTTCCCGTTCGGTATTTTGATCGTGGTCGTCACGGGATATCTGCTTTCTTTCGTGCAGGGTTATCTCGCGAGAGCCAACGTGATTCTCCGGGACATCACTCCTCTGATTCGACTGCTCTCCCAATTCTTCTTTTGGTCGCTGCCGATCCTATACGTTTCCTCCGGCTTTTTGCAGGAAGTCAACGTTTGGAATCCGTTGAACTTTCCTTTGGAAGTTTTCCGTTACGTTTTATTAAACGACTTCGTTCCCGTTTTCCATTGGAAAGAATTTCTTCCGTCCCTGATTCTTTTCCCTTTGGTAGGAATTCTCAGCCGTTCTAAATTTCATTCCGTCATTTTGGATCATCTTTGAGCTTAAAAGTAGAAAATCTGAATAAGGTTTACGCCGGTTTTAGCGGCCCTTCCAAGCGGATTTTAAACGTACTCACGCTCGGTTTTTTCGGGAACGACGTGCGTTACGACGCTCTGAAAAACGTAAGCTTTGAAATCGGTTCCGGAGAAATCGTCGGTTTAATCGGAAGAAACGGCGCGGGAAAGTCCACGTTGCTAAAAGTCCTCACGGGAGTTTCCTCGTACGCGTCGGGAAAAATTCTAAAAACGGGAACTCTTCGATCCATCCTCGAACTCGGAGTAGGATTCAACCCCGAACTTGACGGACGGGAAAATCTGTATTACAACGGTCTCGTTTGGGGACTCAGTCCGAAAGAAATCGAATCTTCGATGGAGGAGATTTTCGAGTTCTCCGGTTTACAAGAATTTAAGAATATTCCAATCAAACAATATTCTTCCGGGATGGTGATGCGTCTCGGTTTTGCGCTCGCGACGTTCGCGAGACCCGACATTCTCATCGTGGACGAGGCTCTTGCGGTGGGAGACGCGAGCTTTCAGCAAAAATGTCTGCAGCGTTTTCGTTCGTTTCAGGAAGAAGGAACTCTGACGCTCATCGTCAGTCACGATCTCGAACTTTTAAAGTCCGTCTGTTCCCGGGTTCTCATTTTGGAAAAAGGAAAACTGGTTTTTGACGGAGATCCCGTCGATGGATTTCGCGAATACATGCAGATCATCGCGGATGCGGGGAGCGAACAGGAAAACGTTCTTCCTTTGCAGAAGGATTCTCCCGTGGAAACTCTTTCGGTCGGAATTCAACACAAGGGCCGGATCAATCCGAAAATTCTTCCGGTCGGAGCGGAAGTGGAAATAACGGTCGGCGTAAAATTCAAAAAGGAAATCCCCGATTTGACGGTCGGTTTTCACATCGACGACGCTCGGGGAATCCGTGCTTTCGGGACGAACACGTTTCATCTCGGGAATTCGTTGAAAAACATCCGCGCGGGAGAATCGGTCCGGGCGCAGTTCCGACTTCCTCTGAATTTTTCCGCAGGAAAGTATTCGCTCGGGATCGCGTTGCACGAAGGAGACAATCACGTGGGAAGCAATTACCTTTGGAAGGACGGGATTCTTTCTTTTGAGTTGGAACGGCTCGATCTCCCGAAATTCGAAGGCGCGGCTTGGTTGCCGGTCGAGTGTCGCCTGGAAAAAGACGCTTCTTCCTGATTTATTTTTCTTTCTCACCCCGGAAAGCCCGGAATCCTGGTTCTCAATATGAAAGTTTGTGTGATTGGAAGCGGTTATGTCGGTCTTGTCGCTGGGGCTTGTTTTGCGGAATATGGAAATCACGTGATTTGCGTCGATAAAGACGAAACGAAAATCGCAAATCTTAAAAAAGGAATCATTCCCATCTATGAGCCGGGTCTTTCCGAATTGGTTTTGACCAATTGGAAGGAAAAACGGTTGGATTTTACGACTTCTCTCAAGGAAGGCGTGGAAAATTCGGAAATCATTTTTATCGCTGTGGGAACTCCCACACTCCCGGACGGATCTTCGGATCTTTCCGCGGTCTTTGCGGTCGCAAAGGAAATCGGTAAATCCATCAACGGATACAAGGTCATTGTGGATAAGTCCACCGTTCCGGTCGGAACTGCGGCTCAAGTCAAAGCGATTATCGCCAACGAAACGAAACAAGAATTCGACGTCGTTTCCAACCCGGAATTTTTGAAAGAAGGCGCGGCGATCGACGACTTTATGCGTCCGGAAAGAGTCGTGATCGGAGCGGAAACGCAAAAAGCCGGCGACCTCATCGCACAATTGTACGCGCCTTTCGTTCTCAACGGAAATCCGATTCTCCGTATGGGAGTGGTTTCCGCGGAACTTACCAAATACGCGTGTAACGCGTTCCTCGCGACGAAAATCTCATTTGCCAACGAGATCGCGAATCTTTGCGAAGCCGTCGGAGGAAATTACGAAGACGTGCGCAAAGGAATGGGAACCGACTCCAGAATCGGAAGACAGTTCTTGTACGCTGGAATCGGATACGGAGGTTCCTGCTTTCCGAAGGACGTCCGCGCCCTCATCAAAACGTCGGAAGACGAAGGCGCGCCCTTGCAGATCATCCGCAAAGTGGAAGAAGTCAACGAAGCGCAAAAACTCAGACTCTATGAGAAAATCGTAAAGTTTTACGGAGAATCCGGTCTTGCCGGAAAAACCTTCGCGGTTTGGGGGCTTTCCTTTAAACCGGGAACGGACGATATGAGAGAGGCTCCTTCGATTCCTCTTTTGCTCAAACTACATGATAAAAACGTAAAGTTACAGGTTTATGATCCGGTTTCTAAAGAGACTTCGGGTCATTATTTCGAAGGGAAGGTGCAATATGCGGACGACGCTTATTCCTCTCTCAAAGACGCGGACGCTCTTCTTCTTTTAACCGAATGGAGAGAATTCAGAGAACCCGATTTCGGGAAAATGAAGAGCTTGATGAAACAAAGCGTGATCTTCGACGGAAGAAATCAGTATTCTCCGGAATCGATGAAAAAACAAGGGTTTCAATATTTCTCGATCGGAAAACCGGCTGTATAAATTTTGTTAAGCGAATCCCTGCCGTCGCACGACAGCGGGGACGTAAGTTCGTTTACCGGCCGAACGGTTTTCTAAAATATTCTTCATAAGAAAAACGGAATGCGTTTAACAATCGACGCGTTCGAGTGATATTCCTCTTTGATTTCGGGGTTCATGTCTTTCTTCCGCTCTAAGGACCATCTGAGAAGAAATTCAATAGTTTAGCCAAGAAGAAATCGGACGTGCAGTTAAAAAATTGTTTATCGCATGCGAAGAAGCCGCGTTAGGTTATGTTGGTCGAGTGATCGGGGACAAACCTGAAATCGAAAACGCGGGCCGATGCCTGCCTTCAAAATTCATTTAGAGAATCGTATATTTCAATCCCAGTCTGCAAACGCGGATTCCGGATTCGGTCCCGAATAATTCCAGTGGCCCATCTTTCTTCCGTCGCGGACTTCCGTTTTTCCGTAAAGGTGGAGGTGATAATGAGGATTTTCTAATGCTCGATTCCAGAGAACGGAGCCGGGTTTGTAATCTTCGCCGAGAATGTTTTTCATAGTGACCGCTTTGACGGGGATGTGCGTCGGCGCGGGAAGATTACAAAGTGTTCTCATCTGAAGAGCAAATTGGGAAAGTGTTCCGCTGTCCTGGCTGAAATGTCCGGAATTATGCGGTCTGGGAGCGAATTCGTTGCAAAGAATTTCCTCTCCCTTGATAAAGAACTCGATTCCGAAGACTCCGATATAATCGATCGTTTCCGCGAGTTTTTTTGCATAGGCGACAAGATTGTCCTCCACGCTTTTCGGAAATTCTCCGGGATGAAAGGTAAGATCGAGAATGTGATTTTTATGAACGTTTCGAGACGGTCGAAAATGAGAAATCGTACCGTCTTCGAATCTCGCTAAGATTACGGAAGCCTCGTCCGTAAACGGAAAAAATTCCTCCACGATATGATTGAATTCTTTGAGATCGGCGAGCGCGGAAATCAATTCTTCCCGAGTTTTGCATTTCACCTGGCCCTTTCCATCGTAACCCATCGTGTTCGTTTTTAAGATGCAGGGAAATTTGACTTTGGGCGGAACCGAACGTTTATCCTCTTCCGTAAACACCGGAAAAAAGTTTACGGTAGGAATTCCGGCCTTTTGGAAGGAAGTTTTTTCTTTCCATCGGTTTTGCGCGATTCGGACGCAGTTCGGAGAAGGATGAACTTTAAGTCCCGTCTGTTTGGAAAAGTTTTCGACAGTGGAAAGTGCAATTTCCGGAATATTCTCAAATTCGAATGTAAGAGCGTCGATCTTGTTTAGGAAATCGGTCAGCGCGGTCACGTCTTCGTATGCTGCTACGAATTCGTTGGCACCCGCACCCGCCGCGGGAGAATTCTTTTCGGGAGAATAAACGGAAACTTCGTATCCGAACGGAATCACTTCCAAGCAGAACATTCTCGCGAGTTGCCCCGCGCCCATGACCCCGAGTTTGGCGCCGGGGAGAAGAACGTTTTCTCCGCTCACAGAAGATCCTTGTTTTTAGAAAGGGCCTCTTCTCGAATTTTGATACGATATTGTTCGAGTTTTTCCGAAAGTTCGGCGCTTTGTAAGGAAAGAATTCTCAGAGCGAGAAGGCCCGCATTCTTAGCACCCGCCGTTCCGATCGCGAGAGTTCCCACCGGAACTCCTCCCGGCATTTGAACGATGGAAAGAAGGCTGTCTAGTCCGTTGAGCGCTTTGCTTTGAACCGGAACTCCCAATACGGGAAGGGTGGTCATCGACGCAACCATACCGGGAAGGTGAGCGGCTCCGCCGGCTCCGGCGATGATTACAGAGTAACCGGCTTGTTTCGCGTTCTTGGAAAATTCCAACATAAGTTCGGGGGATCTGTGAGCCGAAACGATTTCTTTATCGGCCCTCACGCCGAAATCCTTCAGGATCAACTCGGCTTCCTTCATCGTTTCCCAATCGGAATGACTGCCCATGATGATTGCGACTTTTGCGTTCAAGTTGGATTCTCCTTCTGAAACTGTTTCTGTGCGTAAAGAGGTTTGCAAGAACTAAACCGGAAGCGCTTCTACGAAGCGTTCGAGTCGAATTCCTCGGGACGCTTTCGCTAAAACCACGGAACCCTCCGGGACCGAGTCCGTAAAGGTTCGAACGAGTTCCTTCAAACCTTCTTCCGTTTCCGGGAAATGTTCCGCAAACCGCGGCGACGAAGTTCGTTTAACAAATTCGTCCCGTATCAGACGAGCATCGTTTCCAAACGTAAATAGGCCTTTGAGATTCGGAAAGCCCGCGCAGAATTTGCCGAGTTTTTTATGGAATTCGGAGGAATGTTTTCCGAGTTCTTTCATATCGCCTAATACGACGAAGAATTCCTTTTTGTCCGCGAGTTGATCCGCTACTTCCAAGGAAGAAAGCATGGATTCGTAGTTCGCGTTATACGTATCGTTGATTACGTTGTATTTGCCGCTTTGAAAATCGAGTCGCTTATTTGCGGAACGAAACGAGGAGATTCCGTCTTGAATCCATTCGATCGGGGTTCCGATCGCTTCCAAACAGGAAACCGCGACGGCCACGTTTCCCAAAAGTTTTTCTCCGGGTAGATTCCATTCTATCTCTTTGTCTTTGTAATTTAATAAGAATCCGGACGGCCGTTTTTGGAGGACGGAAAACGTTTTCCCCGGTTCCGCAAGGACGAGTTTCCCGCCGTGTTTGCGGAGCTTTCGCTTTAGAACTTTAGAATATTCTCCCGAGCTTGGGTAAAAGAGTTTGCCGCCCTTTGTAAGACCTTCCGCGACTTCCGCTTTGGCCTTTGCGATTCCTTTTTGGCTGCCTAAGAATTCTATATGCGCGGTTCCGATCGTAGTTATAACGGCGTGATCCGGCTTTGCGATCCGGGTTAATCTGGAAATTTCCCCTTTGTGGTTCATACCGAGTTCGCAGACTACGATTCGAGTTCGATCCGTGATCCGGAATAGGGTGAACGGAAGGCCGATTTCGTTGTTATAATTTTTTTCCGTGACGACTAATGCTTGTTCGCCGATCGGTTTGAGACAATTCCCTAATAATTCTTTCGTGGTCGTTTTCCCGCTTGAACCGGTTACGGCAATTACGATCGGATTGTATCTCAGTCTGTGAAATTCCGCCAATCTTCCGAGAGCGATCAACGTGTCCTTTACGGGAATCGACTTGGCTGCCTCTTCTTCCGTAAACCCGTTTCGAATCGGATGATCTTCTTCCACTAAAAAATAGGACGCCCCGTTTGCGACCGCGTCGCGTATAAATTCGTGGCCGTCCCGATTTCCCCGAAGCGGGACAAAGAGGGAACCGGGTTCCGCTTCCGCAGAGGAAGTCGTAATCGTAACAATCTGTGATTCTTTTTGAAACCAAGTCCCGGATCGAAATCCCAAGGCTTTGCGGATCGTTTCGGGGTCGTAGGAGAAGGCTGCCTTCATGAATCCAAATTGTAGGGAGAGAATCTTTTGGAAATTCTAAAATTGAGGTAGGGTGGAGTCGCATTTATACGACATGCGTATAAATGGGGAGAAAATCTTTGTATGTCGTAGAAGCGCCGTCGGACCCATCTTTATCGTTCGGTATAATGCCGATGTTTTTATACCAACGCTACGTACGATATAAGCCGTTTTTCTCGATATAAGCTAAAATCTTTTCGGAAATCCGTTCGCGATTCAATGCGGCCGAAGCGGAACCGGACTTAGCAAAAGAAATTCTCAAATCCGTGGAACTTACCGGAATCAAAGGGTTGTTCAAAAAACGAAAACTACCTTGTTCGAAAAGACGGTCGTTGATCGGAATCGTTTCCGAAAAACGACGAAATACGTAAACCTCGCGGACGAGGCGCAAAATTTCCTTCCAATCCTTCCACTGATCAAAGTTCGAATAATTATCCTCTCCGATCAAAAGCACGAACTCCCGATCCGGATAAGAAGACTTTAGTTCCAAGATCGTTTGAATCGTAAAGCTCGGACCGGTTCGTTTGAGTTCTAAGTCCAGGATGCGGATCGTTTCGCCGAATTCGGAGGCGAAAATATGCAACATTTCTAATGTTTTTTCGGGGGAAGCCGTCTTCTCGTTTTTAAGGGGATTTTGCCGATTGGGAATCAGAAAGACCTCCCTACATTCGGGAACTACCCTAAAAAAAGACTTTAGGATTCCTGAATGTCCTATGTGGGGAGGATCGAAACTTCCTCCGAAGATTCCGGTGAGAATTTTGGATTCACCGGACAAGGATTAACCTCGGATTTGTCCGCTTCCGTTGACGTATGTGGTCGTGGTGGTGAGATGCACCAACCCCATCGGTCCTCGAACATGAAGTTTTCCGGTGGAAATTCCGACCTCCGCTCCGAGGCCGAATTCGCCTCCATCGTGAAACCGAGTGGAACAATTCACGAAAAGCGCGGCGGAATCCAACGAACTCGTAAACGTTTTTGCGGCGGTTAGGTCTTCCGTAACGATCGCTTCGGTATGACCCGAGGAAGTTTTTTCGATAAAGGCCAGCGCTTCTTCCAAAGAAGAAACCGTTTTTACGGAAAGTCTCAGATCTAAGAATTCTTCCATGTAGTCCGCTTCGCTTACGGGTTTTCCTTTCGGAAACAAAGATAGAGCGGGTGGATCGAGAAGAAGTTCTACACCTTCTTTTGCAAGAGCTTCTAAGAGTTCTTTGCGGAAGGGATATCCGTTATGAAGAATCAGATTCTCCGTCGCGTTACAAACTCCGGGTCTTTGCACCTTCGAGTTGATTACGATCGGAATCACTTTCCCGGGGTCCGCGTCCTGATCGATGTAAAGATTACAAACGCCTTTGTCGTGTTTAACGACGGGAATTTTGGAATTTTCGCTGACGAAGCGGATCAAACCTTCTCCGCCTCTCGGAACTACGATATCGATCGACGCGGTTTGTTGAAAGAAGGGAAGCATAAACGATCGATCCGTTTTGTCCACGAAAGTCACCGCTCCTGTGTCGATTCCTTCTTTATTTAGAATTTCATGAAATAGTTTTACGAGGATCGCGTTCGAGTGAAACGCTTCGCTTCCTCCTCTAAGAATGCACGCGTTGCCCGATTTAAAGGAAAGCGCACCCACGTCGATTGTGACGTTCGGACGCGATTCGTAGATCACCATTACGACCCCGAGCGGAACCCGTCTCGTAACGAGTTCTAGGCCGTTGGGAAGAGTCAAACCGCGCGTAACTTCTCCCACAGGATCGGGGAGGCTTACGATTTCTCGAACCGCGGAAGCCATCGCTGCGATTCTCTTGTCGTTTAACAAAAGACGGTCCATCAAGGCCGCGGAAAGATTTTTTTCCTTACCGTCTTTGAGATCCCGTTCGTTTGCCGCGAGAATTTCGGATTTTCTTTTTTCCAACAGATCAGCGAGATCAGCGAGAATCTTATTCTTTTTGGAAGAAGGAAGCGCCTTTAAACTTCTGGAAGCTTTTTTCGCGCGTAAACAAAGGTCTTCAACGTATTCGATTTCTTTCATGTATGATTTCCCCCGTTTCCGTTCGCGTTTCTATTCTTACGAATGATTTCCTTTACGTCCTCTTCCGAAAATACCCGGTTTCCGGAAGGAGCGACTAATGTTCCGATTTCGTTTTCGTTCAAAAACTCCCGGATCACGTGCATCTTCTTTCCGTTTAAGATCGCGGTCGGAATTCCGGCTTCGGATAATAAACCCGCCGATTTGAGCTTGGTAAACATGCCGCCGGTTCCGGGACCGCTCGGACCGCCGGCGAGATTCAAATCGTCTTTGGTGATTTTTCCCAAAAAGGATACGACCTTCTCTTCTTTCAAAAATCCGTCCACGCCGGTAAGAATGACGAGAAGATCCGCGCCTACGATCAGACTTACCAAAGCGGAGAGCATATCGTTGTCTCCGAATTTCACCTCTTCGGTCGCAACGGAATCGTTTTCGTTCACGATGGGAAGAATTCCCCATTCCAAAAGCTGAGTGAACGTATTCTTTAGATTTTTATAACCTTCTTTGGATTCGAGATCCAAAACGCCGAAAAGAATCTGCGCGATGCTCAGATTCACCTTGGAAAAAAAACTGTCGTATAGATTGACGAGGCGGTTTTGGCCCATGGCGGCTAACGCTTGTTTTTCGGAAAGGGAATCTCCCGAGGAGATGGAAGAGGGGAGTTCGCTTAACAAAAGTCTTCCCCTTGCGATCGCTCCGGAGGAAACGAGGATCACTTTTTTACCGAGATCTCGGAGATGACGGATGTCGCTTACCAATTGAAAGAGAAAGTCGTTCACTTCCGAGGAAGGACCGGACAATCTCGCGGAACCGACCTTGATTACGATCATCTCGGCGGAACGGATTTTTTCCGAAAGGACGGAGCGTTCTAAGATGGATGAATTCATTCTTGGAACTCCTTTTGACTGGAAGAAGGGGAATCTTCGGAAGAATCATCGAACTCCGCAGCGTTCGCAGAAGAATTCTCCGTGTTCGTATCGTTTCCATCCTCCGTAAAGTAGGCAAGTTTGGAATTTGGATTTAAAACCTTTTCGATTTCGTCTTTAAAAAAGGTTTCGTCCATGGCGATTAAAAGTTCTTCCAAGTTTATTTCCTTTTCCGCGGAGATCGCGATCACCTTGCCGAGATGGGAAACCTTTTGGATTACGTCCTTGGTGAATTCGGGATCGTCCCACACGTCGATTTTGTTCAATACGATCAAGTAAGGGCGTTTGAGAAGTTCCGGATTGTATGTGGAAAGTTCGTTTCTGAGCATCTTTAAATCCTCTTCGATATCCAAAGAGGACGCGTCGAACAGATATAAGATTCCTTTCACTCGTTCGATATGACGAAGAAACGAAAGTCCTAGACCGATTCCCATGCTCGCGCCTTCGATGATGCCCGGAATGTCCGCGATCGTAAAACGGAAGATATCTCCTCTTCGCTTAACAACACCGAGGTTCGGAGAAAGAGTCGTGAATGCGTAACCCGCGATCTTAGGATGTGCGTCCGTGATCTTTGAGATCAGTGTGGATTTGCCCGCGTTCGGAAGACCGACGATCCCGACGTCGGCCAAAAGTTTCAACGAAAGACGTAGAAATTTATATTCTCCCTCTTCTCCGGGTTGTGCGAAGCGGGGAGTTTGGTTCGTGGAAGATTTAAAGTGAGTGTTTCCTTTTCCGCCTCGGCCGCCTCGAACGACTACGAATTCCTGCGTGTCGGAAACGAAATCGAAAAGAAGATCGCCCGTTTCCTCGTCGTAGATTTGAGTTCCGAGAGGAACGAAAAGAATCAGGTCTTCTCCCTTTTTGCCGGAACAATTGTCGCCTACTCCGGGAAAACCGGCTTCCGCCTTGAACTTTCTTTTGGAAAGATATTTGTCCAGTGTGTACATGGAAAGATTCGGACGAATGATCACGTTTCCGCCGATTCCTCCGTCTCCGCCGTCGGGACCGCCGAACTCGACGTATTTTTCCCTGCGGAAATGAACGGAACCTGCTCCGCCGTGACCGGCGAACACTTCGATGGCGACTTCGTCTACAAAGGATTCCATGCTTTTAATCGAATATTCTAAATTCTTAAATTACCTAATAAAACAAAAAACCGCAGAGTCCGGACCCAGAAGCGGGCAGGAGACTGCGGTTCATCCGGTTTTTGTTGAAATATAGGGGTTTATTCCGGGTAAACGGAAACCTGCATTTTCAATTTGGATACCATCTCGAACTTTACTTTCCCGTGAACGAGAGCAAAGAGAGTGTGATCCTTTCCGAGACCAACGTTGTTGCCGGGGCGGAACTTTGTTCCTCTTTGGCGAACGAGGATGTTTCCTGCGAGAACGGATTCGCCGCCGAAACGTTTTACGCCGAGTCTCTGGGAATTTGAATCCCGGCCGTTTTTAGAAGATCCACCACCTTTCTTATGTGCCATTTTCAGGTACTCCTATCAGTTCAATTTCTGTCGGATATTGATTCTTGAGGTTTTTTAGCCCGGTAAGAACCAAATCAAAACTAGTTTGTATCAATGCGTCTTGCTCGAGAACCTCGAACCGAAGATATCCGTCGCGGATTTCTGCCGGTTTCACTTTGCCGGATTGGAGGAGGTGCAGATATAAGGTCTGAACCAGAACCGAGACGGCAGAGCAGAGAAGATTCTCGCCTTTTTTTCCAAGAGAAGCGGGAGAATGTCCCTCGCTTTCCAAGGAAGAATAAAATTCTCCTTTGCGAGTGATCCGAATGGCGATCAAACTGCGGAGAGAGAAACGACCTTAACTTTTTGGAGCTGTTGTCTGTGGCCCCAAGCTTTTTGATAATTCTTTCTTCTTTTGTAAACGTAAGCGTGAATTTTGTCACCTTTTACGTCTTCGAGAACTTTTAAGGAAACACGAGCCGTTTTCAGCTCAGGTTGTCCGATATGAACCTTATTGCTGGATTCCGCGAAAAGAAGAACTTTTGCGTCAAAGGATTCACCCGCGTTTTTGCCGGTTTTTTCGGTCAGAAATTCCTGATCCTGGGTTACCTTGTATTGTCTGTTTCCAACTGAAATAATAGCGTACATATCCGTCCGGCCTGTTTTAAGTCGTTTTCAACCAATCTGGTCGACGTCCCCCGACGGTCAAGGGGAAAATCGAAAAACGCTTGTACGGGAAGCGAGGTTTGCCCGTTTGACCGAATTTTGTGGGAACTCATACGCCCAAAATGGAGAATTGTGGTTGTCCACCGTTCTTTCCGGAGAATGTGGGAACTCATACGATCAAATCTGAGGACGCGGCCGCAATCGATGTTTTTTAGATTTGTAGGAACTCCTTCCTCTTTCTGGAATTCGAGGTTTTTCAGTCGGATCAACATCTGAAGGGAGAATTTCCGGTCAATGGGAGGATGTAAGAGTTCCCACAACCAACAAGAATCATTCCGTTCTTCGGAACACTTCCTTGGTTCGCGGGAGAATTCTCCCGAAGCAAAGATTTAAGATCCGGTTACGCACAGAAATCTCTAAGCCGGAGCCATGCTTAAAATTCTCCTGAGTCGGAACGACCTCTTTCGGAAAAAGGATTTATGAATTGAAAAATGCTTTCCCGATCCGCAGCGCCGAACTTCCGAACTTCAGCAAAATTCGAAGTCGGAACTCACAACGTTATGCGAACTCCCGTTTTGTAACTTGGAATCAACCCTGATAAAACCAAATCGTTTTGTATGCCAAGAATGAAAGCGTTCGCTGGAAGTATATTCATTGGGCAATAAGCTATATTTTGAATTATATATTCTTTATCATATTATAAGATCATTAGATAAATTTATGCGTCATTTTCAAAAAACCGATTTTTGTTTCCGAAAATGATTGAGAAATTGCTGATTCTTTTTTGGCGAAAGGTCGGTTGCGCTGAATGATCGTTCGATGATTTTCTTATAAAAAAAGAAAGAAAGTCCTAAAACGAGGAACAAAACCTAAAAAACGAGCAAAAAATGACTTAGGTAAGAGTTAATCGATCTGATAGATGCATACGATCTTTTTACGCAAAATGAAACAGTAAAAAGATTTTGAATCTAATTCAATTCAACAGGAGATACAAATGGTATCAGGAATTACACTCATCGTGCTCAGCATCCTTGCTGTGCCTTCCCTGCTTTTGGCAAAAAAACCGGACGCAAAAGAATTGCTTGCAAAGATTTCACCTTACCAAGGTTGGATCGGTCTGGTTTTCTGCTTCTGGGGAATCTACGGAATCGTATTCCAAGGACTTCTCGGTCTTGGATGGCTTCCAACTTGGCCGATTTACTGGGTGACTGCACTCGCGGGAAACATCGTTCAAGCGGTTCTCGGATTCATCCTCGGTTTCGGAACGATCTCCACTTACGTTCTTTCTAAAAACGAAGAAGCAAAGAAAAAAGGTGCCGAACTCTTAGCGAAATTGGCTCCGATCCAAGGTAAGTTGGGAATTTTTGGAATTGCAGTAGGGGTTTGGACTATCATCGCGTCCTTCCTTTTCTACGGAGTATAATTCCATTTTTCCGGGTGGGACTCTTCACCCGGAAACATTCCTTCCCGATTAAAGATTGCATTCTTATCAAAAAACGACTTCCTTTGTCGTTTAGAATGCAGGTTCTCACAGATCTCCGAAAAATTTCAGAACTCAAAAAAAGCCGATTTGCAAATCCGTTTCGGTTTCCCGAACATTTTCAAGACTCGAGATTGTCCGTCGATCGAAACGCTTCTTACACGATTCAAAAGCCCTTCGTTATAAACGGAATTTCGACGCTGGAAAACAAACCGACCCGAATTACCGTAAAACCTTCCGAAGGCACTTATTCCCGCTTTACTCATTCCGGAAAAAGTTACGAGCTGAATCCGTCTTTTTGTATAAAAGGAAATCATAATATACAACTCGGCGACGTGAAAATCATCGAACATCCGATCGCATTTCAATCCGCGTTCGGATTGTACTTGGATTTCGAATTGGAAGAATCCAGTTTTCCCACGTTCGATCATTGCAACCAGGTTTATTGGGACGGGGTTCTGGAGAATTTGCAAAAGATCGGAGACGTTCCGAAGATCACCGTAACCAAACCGTTCGTCACCCTTTGGGACAAAGGATATTGTATTTTAGAACCCGACGACGGAAGCGGAACCTTGTTTCTGGATCATCAGGTAAGTTATCCGGGAAATACGGTCGGCGACTCGAGAATTCAAACGGAAATGACTCCCGAAATTTTCGCGTATATCGCTTCCGCAAGAACCACCGCGTTTCGCTCCGGAGCGGAAGCGGAGAAGTTCTATCAAATCGGACTCGCTGGCGGTTTAAAGGATTATCCGTTCACGCTTGAAAACGTAATTTTGTTAAACGAAGAAAAGATCTTCAACCCGCGGGAAAAGTTCGTCCACGAAGGAAGGAATTACGAATTTATGGCGCACGAGCTGATCGATATTCTTGCTTGGATCCGTTTCGTGGAAGAGGAATACAAAGGAAGATGGATCGGAAAGATGACCACGTTCTTATTCGATCATCACAAACAGATCGACATCGCCCGGTTCGTTTGCGATCGAAAGAGATTCTCCGAGATCGGAATTTCCGTTCTTTGACCTCGGAAGATGTAGTTTGGAATTTCGTTCTTTTGATTCTTCCTTTGCGGGGAGGCGATCGCAGTTTGATTTTCGGCCGCGGCCGCTCTTCGAATTGGAAAAGCGGCTTCTATCGTTCCTTTTGATTTTAGATCGGTCTTTCGTTTAGAAGCCGATCATCATTCCCCCGTCCACACGAAGTGTCGCTCCCGTAATCCAATCCGCTTCCTCCGATGCAAAAAAGTGAATCGCGGAGGAAACGGCTTCTTCCGGATTCCGATCGATCTTTAGGGGAATCGTATCGAGAATCTTTTCCCGCGCTTCTTTCGGAACGTTTGCGGCAAAGTCGTTGTCGATAAAACCGGAAGCGACGCAGTTGACCGTGACGTTCCGGGAGGCGAGTTCCCTCGCGGAGGATTTCGTCAGAGTCATGAGGCCCGCTTTCGCGGACGAATAATTCGCTTGTCCTCCGTTACCGTAAAACCCGGACACCGAACCGATGTTTATGATTCTTCCATATTCCTGTTTTATCATATACTTTGCCGCGGCCTGTGTTCCGAAAAAAGCGCCTCTGAGATTTACGTCGAAGACTTCGTTCCATTTTTCCTCGCTCATCCGCAAAAGAAGATCGTCCTTTATGATGCCGGCGTTGTTGATCCAAACGTCCAATCTTCCCGTCGTTTGAAACGCAAATTCGGCGAGTTCCTTGACTTGGGCTTTGTCGCGCACGTCGCAGAGTTTTCCGAAAACCTTTCCTTTGCCGATCTGCAAAAGTTCGTGAACGGTTTTTTCCACTTGGATCGGGTCCAAGTCGGAGACGATTACGGTCGCTTCTTTGTTTAAAAAATTCTTTGCCGTGACTTTTCCGATTCCGCGCGCGGAACCGGTGATTACGATCGTTCTATTCCGAAACATACATTCCTCCATTTATTTCGATGTCGAAATAATTTGCAAAAATCGAAACAATTTCACTTTTCAAAATTCGAATGAATTCTTTCCAAAAGACGGATAAAGGTTTCCTTTTCTTCAGGGAGAAGACCTTTGTAGAGTTTTTGAGTCGTCGTTTGCGAAGCGCGTAACACGGCTTCCCGAGTCGATCTTCCCTTGGCCGTCAACACGGCCGTAAAAACCCGTTCGTCGTCGGCGGATTGAATTCGTTTCACGTATTTCAATTCCTCCATCTTGTCCAATAAGGCCGTGACCGTGGAGTTGGTCCGGTCCAACGTCGATGCGAGTTCGCTCATCGTCATTTCTCCCGCGGCTCCAAGAGCGTAAAGAACCCCTCCGTGTGCGGGAACGAGATCCTTGATTCCTTCCTTTTCGAATTCTTTCGTTAGGAATTTTTGGATTCTGTCTCTGGTTCTCGAAAGAAGATGGATTGCGAATTCTTGCTTCATTTATTTCGATGTCGAAATAAATGAAGTTTTCGTCAATCTAAAAATTTTTCATTCTTCCGAAAAAAGCGTTTCTGGTTCCGTTAGAAATTCTCCCTATAGCGTCTCTCTTGTTAAGAGACAGAAGGTCTAATTATCGGGATTTCCGAGAAATATTACGATTGAACGTTCTGATGTTCGCGCGTTTACGTTCGACGATCGTCCGTAATACCGTTTGACAACCTTCATTCTAATATTTTTGATTCCATTAAAGCCCGAAGATCTATGACCGCTAAGAAAAAAACTTTCAAAAAGAAATCATCCGATCAACTCGATAAGTGGTGGCAAAAGACCACGATCTATCAGATTTACCCCCGCTCTTTTGCGGACACCAACGGAGATGGAATCGGAGACATTCCGGGAATTATCTCCAAGTTGGATTATCTTCGCGATCTGGGTTTTGAAACGATCTGGGTTTCTCCGATGTATAAAAGTCCGCAGATGGATCACGGGTACGACGTTAGCGACTATTACTCGATGGCTCCCGAATACGGAACCGTTCAGGATGCGGAAAAGCTAATAAAGGAAGTTCACAAGCGGGGAATGAAGATCGTGTTCGATATGGTGATGAATCATACTTCCGATGAACACGATTGGTTTAAGGAATCCCGTTCAAGCCGCGACAATCCGAAACGGGATTGGTATATCTGGAGGGACGGAAAAGGGAAGAATAAACCGCCGAACAACTGGAGCTCGTTCGTCACTCCCAAGGCTTGGAACTACGATAAGAAAACGGATCAATGGTATCTCGCGAGCTTTTTGGATTTTCAACCCGACCTGAATTACTACAATCCTCAAGTCAAAAAGGCGATGTTCGACGTTCTACGTTTTTGGCTGAAGAAGGGCGTGGACGGCTTTCGTCTCGATATCTTTCACGCGATCTATAAAGACAGGCATTTTCGGGACAATCCGTTTCGGTTTAAATACATCGTTTCGGAAAACGATCACGACGGTTATTTTCAAAGCCGCGTTTATACGGTAAATCATCCGAATAACTTCGAATTTGCGAAAGAACTCCGTGCCGTTTTGGAAGAATTCAACGGGGATCGTTTTTCGGTCGGAGAGGTCGCGGGCGACGATCATATCATCAAACGATACTTAGGTGAAAAGAGGGACGGTCTCAACCTCATCTTTATGTTCGAAACGCTTCTATTGAAATTTAAGACGACTTTTTTCAAAGGTATCATCAAAAAAATGGAAGAGGTTTATCCGTATCCGTACATTCCGACCTACGTTTTCGGGAATCACGATCAAAGACGCTACATGCGCAAGATCAACAACAACCTCGAAAAAGGAAAGCTTGTCGCTTTGTTTCAGTTTACCGCCAGAGGTGTTCCCGTTACTTATTACGGGGAAGAGATCGGAATGACGAACGAAACGATCAAACTTACGGAGGCGCAGGATCCACTCGCGAGAATCTATCGCTGGTTGGGAGATACTCTTTCCGAATTTTTAGGTTTGGCGGATATCATCATTCGGGACCGCGCCCGCTCCCCGATGCAGTGGGACGATTCACCAAACGCCGGCTTTACGACGAAAAAGGCAAAACCTTGGATTCGCGTTCACGGAAATTACAAGGAACGGAATGTTTTAGTCGAATCGGAGGACAGGGATTCCCTTTTGAATACGTACAAAGGAATTCTTCATTTAAGAAATAAAAGCGACGCGCTGCGGGAAGGAAGACTGACCTTGATCGAGGAGAACGTTCCCAAAGACATGCTCGTGTATCTCCGGGAATTCGGCGCCGAACGAAAGCTGATCGTTTTTAATTTCGGTAAAAAGCCGAGATTCTTTTCCAATCCGACCGATTGCAGAAAGTATTTCTTTTCCACGACCCCGTTTGACCACAACGAATTCGATCAATTCAAGATTCCGGGTTGTTCGGGGATCGTATTAGGAAACGAGTATATTCGGAAAAAGCAATGAACTCCTTGTAAGAGGACGGCCATTGGGGCTCGTCCTCGGGGAAGCGGTGGTTCGGCGTTAGTCTCTGGATTTTCGGAAGGTTTCCGCAAAGAAGGTCAATAACTCGTTCCAAGAACGTTTGTCCGCCTTTGCGTTGTAAGCCGCTCCTTTTGAATTGTCGTTGCCCGCGTCCTTGATCGTGAACGAATGGACCGCTCCTCCGTAGGAAACGAATTGCCAGTCGATCTTTGCGTTTCGCATCTCTTCCTGAAACGCTTCCACTTCCTCTTTTTTGACGAACGGATCGTCCGCTCCGTGTAGAGCCAGTATTTTTCCTTTAATATTCTTTGCGTCGTCCGGATTCGGCGTCGCAAGTCCTCCGTGAAAACTGACCGTTCCCGAAACCGGCGCCCCGCTTCTCGCGAGTTCCAAAGCGACCGTTCCTCCGAAACAGTAGCCGATGGCCGCGATGTTTTGAACGTCGACTTCCGGCTGAGCTTTCAGAGTTTCAAAAGCCGCGAGAATTCTCGCGCGCATGAGTTTACGATCTTGTTTATAAGAATTCGCTAATTTAGCCGCTTCTTCCATTCCCTTCGGTTTCACGCCCTTTCCGTAGATGTCCACCGCGAGAGCCACGTATCCAAGTCCTGCGAGTTTATCCGCGCGCATCTTCGAATTCTCGCCGATTCCCATCCAATCGTGAACTACCAACACGCCGGGAACTTTCTTTTTCGCGTCGAGATCGGGATACGCGATGTATCCTTCCAAGGTCGTTTCTCCTTCCTGGTAGACGATGTTTTTGGATGTAGTTTTTGCCGCGAGAGAAACGGAGAATAAATGAATGACCGCTAATAGAGCGAACGCTTTTTTCATGCTGAATACCTCGATTTTGGAATACAGTATTTTCGTAAAAATACAAGCCTTTCCCTTTGTTCCGAATAAATTACGGAAATTTAAAGCGAAATCGGATCGAAAACCGTAGGATATATCTTGAAATTTTTTTCCGTCGAACGAGGATACGTTCTTTTCCGTCGCTGCCGTCTTCGATCGGCGGATATAAGGCAAGATATGAAGCAGAAATTTCCGTTCTTATTCGCGTTGGGAATTCTTTTTTTTTCGATTTTCTTCGTTCGTTGTCCCAATCCGATTTCCACAAAACTTGCACCTCACGCGGAGAAAGGCGTTTTGGATTTGCGAGAATGGAATTTCGATACGGACGGAATCGTTAAATTGGACGGCGAATGGTCCTTTGTCTGGAAGGAGCTAAGTCTTTCCAAACCGGAATCGAAGTCGACCGATTCGAAATCGTACTTCGTATCCGTTCCGGATAACTGGAACTCGTATTCGGAGATTCCGGATACGAATTCCTTATCGGTCTACGGATACGGCACTTTCACTTTGAAAGTTTTGTTAAGCGAAGATCAAAATCCTCTTTCGATCCGATTTCAGGATGTCGGCACTGCGGGGGCGCTTTGGGTGGACGGCGTAAAGCTGATTCGAAGCGGGGTCGTCGGAACGGACGAAAACACGTCCAGACCTCAGTATCTTCCACGTTATGCGGAGTTTAAGCCGGGCGGAAAGGAAATTCTGATTCAAGTGGAAGTGTCGAACTTTCATCACTTTAAGGGCGGAATTTGGGAAACGATCCGACTCGGAAGTAAAAAAGATATTTCCGGTTACAGAGAGGACCGATGGACCACCGAAATGTTCCTGTTCGGAAGCATTGCGATCATGGCCCTTTATCATTTCGGTTTATTTTCTTTGAGAAGAAAAGACAAATCGAGTTTATACTTCGGACTTTTTTGTTTCGTAATCGTGATCCGTTTGCTGATGACAGGTGAACGATTCATTCTTCAAAAGTTTCCGGAGATTCCCTGGGAGTTGGGAAGCAAGGTGGAATATCTTTCCTTTTATCTGGCTTGGCCGATCTTTCAGAAATATATGGATACGATTTTTCCGGAAGACATGAGTCCGATCGTTTGGAAGATCAGCGCGGCCGTAGTCGGCGTATTTTCGCTCGTAATTCTTTTCTTTCCGACCAAGATTTTCGCGCTCACTCTCATTCCTTATCAACTCGTTCTTCTGGTTTATACGCTGCTTTTTTTCTTTTGGCTCGGAAGATTCATCTATCGAAAGAGGGACGGAGCGATCATAGCGAGTTTGGGAGCGCTCGCATTGATTGCGGCCGCCGTCAACGACATTCTTCAGAGTCAAACGATGGTCAGCACGGGATATTATCTTCCTCTCGGATTGTTCACGTTTATCTTTGCGCAATCCTACATGCTTTCTCTGAAGTTTTCCGCGGCCTTCGTATCGATCGAGAATCTTTCTGCCGACTTGAAGGCGACGAACCGGTCCTATAGCCGTTTTGTTCCTTTGGAATTTCTGAATTTTTTAGGAAAAAAGAATATTACGGAAATTGAATTAGGTGATCAAACGCAAAGGGAGATGACGATTCTTTTTTCGGACATCCGTTCCTTTACGGAACTTTCCGAAAAAATGACTCCGAAGGATAACTTCGATTTCTTGAATTCGTATATGGGAAGAATGGGGCCCATCATCCGCAAACACGGCGGTTTTGTGGATAAATATCTCGGAGACGGGATCATGGCGCTTTTTCCGGATTCGCCGGACAACGCTCTCGAAGCCGCGCTCGAAATGAAGCAGGAATTGGATCGTCACAATCAGAGCCGATTGGAAAGAAATTACGAACCCATTCGAATCGGAATCGGAATACATACGGGAGTTTTGATGTTGGGTACGATCGGAGAAGCGGAACGAATGGACGGAACGGTGATTTCGGACGCGGTCAATCTCGCCTCCCGGATCGAAGGCCTTACGAAAAAATACGGAGTCGACATTCTTCTTTCGGACGATAGTTTCCGTAAGATTAGAAATCGTGTTAAATACGCCTTTAAGGAATTGGGAAAAGTCTCCGTGAAAGGTAAGGAAAATTTGGTGGGCGTGTATCAGGTCGAATAAGCCATCGACAATTTTTCGGCTTGGGAAAGAATTTCCTTTTTGAGTTCTTTCGGTTCGATCAGAATCGCGGAATCTCCCAGGCCGAGGATATGATGAAGCGCGAGTTCCTTGGTTTCGAGATCGGCCTTCACTTCGATCCAATCCTTGTTTATAGTTGAATATTCTAATATTCTACCGTACGAAATCATTCTGAAAAATTCGAATCGATCCGTTCGTACTTTGAGCCGGATCGGGTAGGTGGGAAGTTTGGAAAAGAAGTTGCGTGTGCTTTCCTGCCAGTATTTTTCGAGATCGAATTTTTTCGGTCGTTCGAAGGAATCCCCGAGTTTCGCTTCCAAAATTCTGGAAATGCGGAACGTCCTGAATTCTTTTCCGTATTTTGCGGCGAGATACCAGGTTTTTCCTTTTGCCACAAGTCCCAAAGGAAGAATGATTCTCTTTTTGGATTCCTCGTCCGATCGATACCGGAGAATCACTTTCTTTTCCTGCCAGACCGCTTCTTGAATCAAAGGCAAAAACGGAAACTCTTCTTCGGCGCAGCCCCAGCCCGCACCGTCGATGTGAATTCTTTGTCGAACCATCTCCGCTTCCTTTTGATACGCGGGGGGAAGCGAAGCCATGAATTTCATGAAGGCGGAGTCAAAATCTTTTTTCTTCCCGAGATCCGAAGCGATGCGTGTGGAGCTCGTCAAAATCATCGAAAAGATTTCTTCCTTTTTCATTCCGGTCAGATTGGTTCTATATCCTTCGGACAATTCCCAACCGCCTTTGGAACCGCGTTCCGCAAAAACGGGAACGCCCGAGGCGCTCAACGCTTCCATGTCCCTGTGTATCGTTCTTTCCGAAACTTCCAATTTTTTCGCTAAGTCACGGGATGAAATTCTCCCTTTGGCTTGGAGTTGGAGAAGAATGGAGAGCAATCGGTCGGCGCGCATATTTCAATCTTATTCCGGATACATGACAACAAATGACATATATAATTCTTCGGATCGTAACCGAAACCGATTTTTTTCGGATGGAAAAAAGATCCTTCGGAATATATGACAGAGTTTGTCAAATTGCCCGTGTTAAGATAGGCTCATGAAACCGAAAAGTTTGGAAGGCAAGGTCGCGCTTGTCGCCGGAGCCACAAGAGGCGCGGGTCGCGGAATCGCGATCGCATTGGGAGAAGCGGGTGCGACCGTTTACGTCACGGGTCGAAGCGTTCGAGGAAATCGTTCCGAGATGAATCGAAAGGAAACGATCGAAGAAACAGCGGAGCAAATCAACGGCTCGGGAGGAAAGGCGATCTGGGTGCGCACGGATCATACGAAACCCGAGGAAGTAAAATCACTGATCGAAAAAATCGATCGGGAACAAGGGAAGCTCGACATTCTTATCAACGACGTTTGGGGCGGCGATCCTTACATTCAATGGGAGAAAAAATTTTGGGAACATTCTCTGGAGAACGGTCTAAAGGTGCAACGGACTTGTATAGATTCCCATCTGATCACCAATTATTTCGCGGCTCCTCTGATGATTCGAAACGCTTCCGGTCTCGTGGTCGAGATCACGGACGGAACGGATTATCGGTATCGAGGGAACGTATATTATACTTTGGTTAAGTCTTCCGTAATCAATCTTGCTCGTTCCCTTTCGGAGGAATTAAAGCCGCACGGAATCGCCGTCGTCGCGATCACTCCCGGTTTTTTGAGATCGGAGGCGATGCTCGATTATTTCGGGGTCGGAGAATCGAATTGGAGGGACGCCGTTCTAAAAGAGCCGCATTTTATCGCTTCGGAAACTCCCGCTTACATCGGCCGAGCGGTCGCGTGTTTGGCCGCGGACGAGAACGTGTTTTCCAAAACGGGAACGGCTACGAGCTCTTGGCGACTTTCGGATGAATACGATTTCGAGGACAAGGACGGCACAAGACCGCACTGGGGCAGATATTTTAAGGAGAAATTCGGAGAAGATATATGAAAACTAAATTGTTAAGCGAACTCGACTCGAACGAAATGCAGGTGAGCATCGGAACGCTCAGTATGATTTCCAGACTGCTGTTCCCTTCTTCTTTGCTCAGCGCTTACAAAGCGGATCAGGAAATCGTTCCTCAGGACGGGGAAAACGGCGATTTGGAATTGAAAAAACCGGTGAATTTTTAATTCGATCGGTTTTCTTTTTCAAATTCGAGATTGAAGACTTTTATTACGGACGATACGGTGCCGTAATTCTTACGCATATATAGGAGATCCACGGTGAAACAATATTTAATTCGAATTTTTGCATACGGTTTTTTAGTTTGGCTGATCCCGTTTATGGTCGCGATTCCGTTCCATACGCCCGACGGACAGCTACTGACCGATATTTTTTTGTTTAAGTCGGTGATGATCCTCGTGGGAAATCTCACGGGTTGTATTTTGATCGCCGCTCTTGCTTTGAAAATTACGGGAAAGAAATTTTCGATTCTTTTGACGACCGGTTTGATATGGCTTGCGATCAACTGGGGTCTTGATTTCCTGATTCTGATTCCTATGTCGAAGATGAGTGTGAGCGATTATTTCATTAAAATCGGTCTCGGTTATTTGACGATGGTGATCATTCCGTCTGCGGTCGGTTACGTCGCGGATCGATCGACAAACGTGAATTAGACGAATCATAACCGATTATCGTTCGGAAGCGCTTGCGTAAAACGGATTGTTAAAGAGCGGTAAGGTATAAAATTTGAAGTCGAATTTCATAATTACAAGCGAAGGTTTCAATGATTCGAATATTCTTTCGCGAGTTTACGTTGAAATTATTACAATCGAAGAACGATCGTACGAGAACCCTGCGGAAAAATCCCGAACTACCGATCGTTTTCGAAAAATGCGCTCAAAAATTCCACTACGAACATTTGGAAACGGCGAGGTTATAGGTGAATACGGTTCTCGGATGAATCGTTTTTTGAGAGGCGATCAAATCCTCCATAGTATTCTTCGCCTTACACAAGACGCCCAAATATAAATTTTTCCGGGCTTGTTCTCTCCAATCGGGATAGAGGGGATTTTTTTCCGCATAATCCGAGCCTAAAAAGTCGGCGGCGTACAAGATTAGATCGAGAGGGCCGGGAGTTTCCGCTCCCAAAGTATGATTGCGCACGGCGGATAAAACTCCTTCGTGTTTGAGATCGTATTGCGATTTGAGATAGATGGAAGCGGAATAGGCGTGCCAAGCTGCGGAAGGAAGTTTTTCCAATTCTTCCTGTCCTACCTCCTTAAACAACGTTAGATGAAACTCTGGGGTCTTCTGTTTCGTAATGTCGTGAACGATTCCCGCCAGATACGCAAGTTCGGCTTCATCCTTGGAATGGATGAGTGCGAGTTCTTTCGCTATTTCCGCGACACGCAACGAATGTTCCCATCTCGTAACGGTAATTTCCGTGGGAACGATCTTTTTAAATTCCTGGGTTCTCGCTTCCAGTTCTCGGGAAGTCATCGGATTCTCCTTTTGCGATCTAACTTTCGGGAAAGATCGGAAATGTCCAGAGAGTTTCGATCGAGTTCAATTCTTCTTTTCCTCCAGAAACGTTTGGATTCGTTTTGAAACGTTGTCTCGAATGCTCTGATAAAAAATTCCGTAGTCGAAGATATGATAGTTTTCACCGATCCATCTTGAAAAACCGGGCGCATTCGGTTTAGAAATTCGTAAAATTCCTTTTAAACACCGAGTGCTACAAAGTTGACGTTCGATCGTTTTAAATTCCGCGTTGACTCCTCCCGGATGTTGGGCCGCTTCGACGAGAACTTCGTCTTCTTTCCAACTGATCGGATTGATGCAGACGGTTTCCACTTTCGGATCGTGCGGAAGTTTCGGAATTTCCGCTTTTTCGCCGAAGGTTCTCCAACTGACAAAACAACCGGTCTGCGAGGAGGTTTTGCAAGTCGGTATGGTTCGATACGAATCGATCGGAACGGCGCCTCCGATCAAATAGGCGGCCACGAATTTTTGCGAAAGGGCGTTGCCGTCGATTCTATCCTTTAAAAGCCGGATCGCGTGGTGCGTACCTTGGCTGTGAGACGCGATGATGAAGGGTCTTCCTCCGTTCCATTGTTTCAGATAATAATCGAAGGATGTGAGAATATCTTGATATGCTAATTCTAAAGAACGTTTTCCGTTGTCCGGATCGAGAAAGGAATACAAGGTGGCCTGTCTGTATCGGGGTGCGTAGATCTTTGCGCAGCAATTGAATACGCTCGCCTGTTTTTGAATCGTTCCCTCGTCCGTTCTTCGATTGACTCTTTCATTCCCTAATTTCGCGTTCCATTCTCTTCCGTAGAACGTAGTGGGGTGGACGAAGAAGACGTCGACAAGAGCCGTGCTCTGTTCGTTCTTGAGGTCCGATTCGGACGGAACGCGATCCGCGTCGTCGTCCGTTTGCGGAAGCGCAGCCCACGAAGAAAGAAGAGAATAGTCCGGTTTTTCCGGAGGATCGTATTCTTCAAAATTTCCCGAAGGTCGTATCAACCAAAGACAGGAAAGGAACAAAGGCATACATAGAATTGCGGAAGATCTGCGTAGAATTCGATTCATAACGTTCCCTTTGAGTATCCTTGTTCAATCGAAAAAGTCAATTGCTTTGTGTCGTTCGGCTCATTGGAGTCGAAAGACTTAAGGTAGGCTTGAAGGTTATTCGATCGATCCGAGTCGTTTCGATCGGTTGACATCGGGGCTTCGGATTTTAAGATCGGCTTCATGAAAATCACGGACGAAGTTTTTAAGAATGCGCTTTCTCATTTCCCGTCGGGCGTAACGGTCATAACGTATTCTCATCTCGGCAAACACGGCGGTTTGACCGTTAGCAGTTTTAGTTCCCTTTCCTTAAGTCCTCCTTTGATTCTTTTTTGTCTTCAGAAGAATATTTCAAGCCACGATCCGATCCGCAGTTCGGGAAAATTCGTCGTGAACATTCTTGCACAAGGTCAAGATTCCCTTTCCAATCAGTTCGCTTCGGGAAAGACGGATAAACACACTCTGATTGAAGAACTCGATTGCAAAACGGGAGAATTATCCTTACCGATTTTACCGGGAACGCTTTCTCATATCGAATGCGAAGTGGATCAATTCGTCGACGGAGGGGATCATTCGATCGTAATCGGCAGGGTGATTTCGGCCGGATCGGACGACGATCGTCGCCCTTTGTTGTATTATAGAAGAAACTATTATTCGATCTGAACGTAGAGTCTCGCTTCTCTGATAACTTAACGCTTAGCGAGGAAAGACGTTTCACCTTTTAAGAAAAAATTTCTTTCCTTGTTAAGCGAATCTACTTGAAATTAAATTCCTCATTTTTGTTTTCCTGTCCATTTTTATAGATTTGACTTTCTTTTTTTCTTATCGATTTGTTCGATTCTAAGCCGCAAAGCCGCTTGGTGATTTTATTTTTTCAAAAAATAGTTTTGTGTTCGTTAAACGAAATACCTACGTTTTTACATGAAATATGCTCCTGCTGTTATCAATTAATTATTGAATTCATGTTATAACGTGGGGGCGTATTGCTGAGAAAATTCTCTTTCCACGCTGTCTGCTTCTATGCGTTTGTTCGATCGGCATGAATCGAACAAACAAGGAGACAACATGATTCGTATTCTGTTGGCAATTTTGCTAATCAGCATAACCGTAAATTGTAAAAAAGATGAGGAACAACAAAATCCTCTGATGAATCTTTTAGTTACGACAGCGATCGTGAATGGAATTAACTCGAGTAACGGCTTTTCGAAAGCGGCTTGCGGTTTTTCCTCGATCGATCTTTCCGAAGGAAGCTATACGGCAAACCCGGGTTCTTCTGGTTCGACGACGAGTACGTTGGGACTTACGGCGGCCGGAAAGATCAGACACAACTCCTGGTATCAATGGGGTTTTCAGGAATTTCTAATGGATGCGAGCGGAACTTATACGGTTACGTCTAACGTGATCGGGAATCTTACCGCGGTTAACGGCGATGTCTTTCTTTGGAAAAACCGTTGTCCTCTTACGGAAGGGGCGACTATCGCATCGGTAAACGGAGGCAACGGGGACCAGGGTTCGGATGAGATCACTTTCGAAGCGGGACAAAACGATACCGTTTGGGTCGGATTCTTAAAAAGCGGAATGGGGAATTATACGGCTAACCACGCTTATACGGTAGGTTCCGTAAATTCTTGTTCCACACAAACAGACGGAACCTTGAGTTTGGGAGTTTCGACCGATGTTCTTACGATGAACTCGGGAGATCCGACCCGTCACTATCGATTCGTCGCTCCGAGTGATGGAAGTTATCGTTTTGCCGTGGATCTGGTCGATCTGACGAGTCAAGTGGACATCGCAATTTCGGTGAATCGATGCCCCGCAGTGAATGATACTTCTTACTTTTCCCCTTCGTCGGGAGGAAATGACGATCGGAATTTTACCAGAAAGCTGAGTGCGGGAGACGTGGTTTATTTTTCCTACTCGGACGTGACCGGAAACAACAACCGGTTTACGCTTCAAGTCTCTCAGGCAAACACGATCAGCAGCATTCAGAAGATGACTTCCGGTTTTGTATGCCCTTCCTTCAATGCGGAATCGATCAACGTAAATCAGGCTAAGGTTAAGAATGGTTCCTGCAACTCGACGAACAACATTTGCACTCAGTATTTTCAGTTCACCGCTCCGTCCACCAAGTCGTATTCGATTCAGTTGAACGCGCAAACGGCGGACTCCGATTTAGCGGCGTGGATTGGAACCTGTCCGGGAATCAATATCGGAAAGAATTATAAAACCGCTGAAGCCGTTGGCAACGATACGATTACGGAAACGATCGAACAGGGGAAAACCGTTACCGTAGGTGTGACCCCTCAATCCACAAATTTTGCGTACACTTTGACCGTTCAGTAATCTGAATTTTCTCGCCGTTTTCCTTTTGGGAAAACGGTGTTTCGGGTGGTTGTGGGAACTCCTGCGGATCGAATGTCTTTTCGGAAAATTGCGGGAACTCTTACCAACCCCAATATCAACGGCGCGAACACCGTAGAACTCCCATACAAAATTTCCGGGAATATTTGATTTTCAGAGGGCGACTTGGAAAAAATACTGACAATCGATGGAAAAAGACGCCGTCTCCTTACAAGACGCCCTGGAACACGGGCTAACAGCAGAAGAATTTCAAAAGATCCAGGAAATCCTGGGTGGTAGAATCCCGAACTCGACCGAACTCGGAATTTTCTCCGCGATGTGGTCGGAACATTGTTCTTATAAAAACTCGATTCTCAAGTTAAAAACATTACCCACGTCCTCCGACAAGCTGCTCGCAAAAGCGGGAGAAGAAAACGCGGGTGCGATGGACATCGGCGACGGACTGGCTGTCGTATTCAAAATCGAAAGTCACAATCACCCGACCGCCGTCGAACCGTATCAAGGCGCGGCGACCGGTGTCGGTGGAATTATGAGAGATATCTTTACGATGGGCGCTCGTCCGATCGTATCTCTTAACTCGCTTCGTTTCGGAAATCCGGACGAACCGCGAAACAAATATCTTCTTTCCCGCGCTGTAAAAGGAATCGGCGATTACGGCAACTCGCTCGGGATTGCGGTTTCCGGCGGAGAACTTTTTATCGACGAGTGTTTTTCTAAAAACCCTCTCGTGAACGCAATGACCGTCGGAATTGTTCGTCACGATCAGATGGCGAGCGCGACAACCGGCGGACAAATCGGCAACGCGGTTTATATCGTCGGAGCTACGACGGGAAGAGACGGAATTCACGGAGCTTCCTTCGCTTCGAAAGATCTTTCTAAAGAATCCGAATCCAAACGTTCGGCGGTTCAGGTAGGCGACCCGTTCATGGAAAAGCTTCTGATGGAAGCAAGTCTCGAAGCGATTCAAAAAGGATTGTTAGTCGGAATTCAGGACATGGGCGCTGCGGGAATTTCCTGCGCGACTTCTGAGATGAGCGCAAAGGGAAAGACCGGAATGAAGATCAACCTAGATCTCGTTCCGTTCCGTGAAACGGGAATGAACGCGTATGAAGCGATGCTTTCCGAATCGCAAGAAAGGATGCTCGTCGTGCCGAAACGAGGAAAAGAATCCGAACTCGTGGCTATATTCGAAAAATGGAATCTAAACGCGGTAAAAATCGGAGAAGTCACCGGAGACGGGATGATCGAGATTCATATGGGTGGTAAGCTCAAAGCGAAGATCCCCGCCGAATCACTCGTGTTAGGCGGAGGAGCCCCTCGTTACGAACGGGAAACCAAACGTCCCGCCTATCTCGATGCGGTAAAAACTTGGAAGCCGGACGGAATCGCGGACGTAACTCCGAACAACACAAACGAAACTCTTCTTAAGATTCTTTCCTCTTGGAACGTATGTTCCCGGAAGCCGATCACGGAACAATACGACAGCGAGGTCGGTTTAGTGAAATTGATCGGACCCGGATTGGACGGAGGACTTTCTTCCATTCCCGATACGAACAAGGCGCTTGCTACGGCGACCGACTGTAATTCCAGATATACCTATCTCGATCCGTATAAGGGAGCCGAGTTCGCGGTCTGTGAAGCGGCGCGTAACGTCTACGTGACCGGTGCGACTCCGTACGGAGTGACGAACAATTTGAATTTCGCAAATCCTTATATTCCGGAAAACTATTATATGTTTTCGGAATGTATTCGCGGGATGGGCGACGCATGCCGTTTTCTCGAACTTCCTGTAACCGGAGGGAACGTATCGTTTTACAACGAATCTCCCGAAGGTCCGATCTTCCCGACTCCTACGATCGGCATGGTGGGAATTCTTCAGGATAAAAAGAAACTTCTATCCAACTTTCCTAAAGCTGCGGGAATTTCGCTCGCCGTCCTCGGAAATTTCCGTCCTTCTCTGGGCGGAAGCGAATACCTGAAAAAGATTCACGGTCAGGTGAACGGAAACATTCCCGAACTCGACATCCGAGAAGAATTAGAACTTTGTAAACTGATTCTTTCTCTGAACGAAAAAGGAATGCTGAAATCCGCAAAAGATCTTTCTCTCGGGGGAATCTCGATCGCGCTTTCCAAAACCGTACTTTTTTCCGGGTTTGGCGTCGAAGCGGACCTAACGGCCTTCAAACAGAATCGTCTGGACTTGACCTTATTCGGCGAATCTTCCACTGCCGTATTGATCGGGTTCGAACCCTCGGCAAAAGAAGAAATCCGGAAACAAACCGAAGCGAAGGGACTCAAGTTTTATCCCGTGGGAAAAACGACCTCAAACGGAACCTTGGAAATCAAAGACGCGGGCGTGAAGCTGAGTTTGTCCGCGTTGAGCGAGCCTTATGAAACGGGATTGGAACACGTCTTTGCTTTATAAAGGAAACGAAAAAATGAATTCTCCCTTTAGAAATAAACTCATCGCGATCTGGTCTCTGATACTTGTATCGCTCCTTGCTACCGCTTGCAAGAAGAACGCGGCGGAAATTTTAGAAGAGGCAAAAGCAAAACCGGAATCTGTGCAGATCTTGGATTTGGGAATGCAGAAGTTGTCCGCCATCCCCGAAGGAGTCTGTGCGTATCCGAATCTGACGCGCCTTGATCTTCGGCTGAACAGCTTAACGACTCTTCCCGATTTCATCGGCGATTGCACAAAGCTCGAACAACTGAACGTTTTTGGAAATGATCTGAGCGGTTTCCCTTCCTCTTTTTCTAAATTAAAGAATTTGAAAGTGCTGCTCGCGGGGAGTAATGATCTGACGATTCTTCCTTCGGAGCTTTTGTTCCTTCCTTTGATCAAAACGCTTTATGTGGATCAAAATAAACTCACCCTGACGGAAACCGACGTTGAAATTCTCGCTTCGCTTTCCGTCTTGGAGGAATTGGATCTCAACCTGAATTCCAAAATTACGGCCCTGCCTTCCAATTATCAAAAACTCAAAAGTTTAACCCGTTTAAAAAGATTGAATATTAAGAAAACATCATTGAAAGGGGAGGACGCCGAAAAACTCCAGGCGATCCTTCCGAACACTAAAATCGATTATTGATACGACTATGAGCGAAACCCAAAAAGAAAACCCTTATTCCTCCACAGTTCTTCTCCCGAAGACCGATTTCCCGATGAAGGCCGATCTCGCCAAACGCGAACCGGCGCAGATCAAGTCCTGGAAAGAAGGTCAGATTTTCCGGAAAATGAAGGAACAAAGAAAAGGAAAAAAGGAGTTCGTTTTGCACGACGGTCCGCCGTATGCGAACGGGAATTTCCACCTGGGGCATTCGCTTAACAAAATCGTTAAAGACACGATCGTTAAATCGAAGGCTCTCGCGGGTTTTTACGCGGACATGATTCCGGGATGGGATTGTCACGGACTTCCGATCGAGGTTCAGGTCTTAAAAAATCTCGGCAAAAAAGCTCGCGAAACCGGACCCGAGGAACTCAGAAAACTTTGTAGAGATTATGCGGAAGAATTCGTGGGAAAACAGGGAGAGGATTTAAGCCGTTTTCTTTGTTTTTGGGAAGAGGGAAAAATCTACAAAACGATGTCTCCCGATTTCGAGGCGCGAATCGTGGAAGTGTTCGGGGAACTTTTTCAAAAGGGTTACGTTTACCGCGGCAAAAAACCCGTATATTGGTCGATCGATCTCGCTACCGCACACGCCGAAGCGGAAATCGAGTATTATCCTCACGTTTCCCCTTCGATCTACGTGAAGTTTCCCGTTATCGGAGCGGCGAACCGTTTTTGTCTGATCTGGACGACGACTCCGTGGACGCTTCCGGCCAACCTTGCGATCTGCTTTAACAAGAAAATTGAATATTCCATTTTTAAAACGGAGTCGGGCGACGAACTCATTCTCGCTGACGGTCTCGCTGAAAGCGTAACCAACGCGACCGGTGTGTCGCTTAACAAAATAAAGGCGATCACATCGGACGAACTCGCCGCTCTTAAATTCCAACATCCGTTCATCGATCGCGTATCGATTCCTCTTTTCGGGGAACACGTGACGCTGGAAGCCGGAACGGGTTGCGTTCACACCGCTCCGGGGCATGGACAAGACGACTATAAGGTCGGCTTAGCGGCGGGGTTGGAACCGTATTCGCCCGTGGACGACTACGGAAAATATACGGACGAATTTCCTTTGATGCAAGGAAAGAAAGTCTTCGACGCAAATCCTGAAATCGTCCAGCTCCTCAGAGATAAGGGTCTGCTTTTGCATTACAGCGAGTTCGAACATTCGTATCCGCATAGCTGGAGAAGTAAAAAACCTCTGATCTTCCGCGCGACTCCGCAGTGGTTCTTTAAGATGGATTTCAACGAACTGCGCGAAAAAACTTTGACCGCGATCGACGGGGTGCAGTGGATTCCTTCTTGGGGAATCACTAGAATCCGTTCGATGGTGGAAGCAAGACCGGATTGGTGTTTATCCCGCCAGCGAAACTGGGGAGTTCCGATTCCAGCGTTCACTTGCGAGTCTTGCGGACAAACTCATATCGACGACGCGTCGATTCAATTTTTCACGAAAATGGTCCGCGAGAAAGGAATCGAAATCTGGTATTCCGAACAGGCAAAGGATCTTCTTCCCCCCGGAACCAAATGCGGAAAGTGCGGAAGCGATTCGTTTAAAAAAGGAAACGATATTCTGGATGTCTGGTTCGACTCCGGTGTTTCCAGCTTTGCCGTGTTAGGCGAGCGCGACGGCCAACCACCCGCGGACTTATATTTCGAAGGTTCGGATCAGCACAGGGGATGGTTTCAGTCCTCTCTTTGGCCTTCGATGGCTCTTCGAGGAATTCCTCCTTACAAAGCCGTATTAACGCACGGTTACGTTTTGGACGAGAAGGGACATCCCATGTCCAAATCTCTCGGAAACGGAATCGATCCGACGACGGATATCATCCAAGTTTACGGAGCGGATATTCTCCGTTTGTGGGTCAGCTCTTTGGATTTCCGAGACGATATCAAGGTAGGAAAGGAATCCTTAAAGATCGTATCCGAACAATACCGCAAGATTCGGAACACGTTCCGTTATCTTCTCGGAAATTTGGACGGACATACGTCCGATCAAAATCTTCCGTACGAGGAACTGGAAGAAATCGATCGATTCTATCTTTCCAAACTCGCTCAGTTTGTGGAAGAGGCGATCGCAAGTTACGATACGTATCAGTTCCATCAGATTTATCAAAAGCTGATTCTCTTTTGCACCGTGACTTTGTCCCAGGATTATTTCGATATGATCCGGGATCGTATGTATTGCGACGCGAGGAATTCCAAAACGAGAAGATCCTCCGCGACCGCGTTGCAGCATATTCTGGAAACCTTATGCGTTTTGACGGCGCCGATCTTAAGTTTTACCGCCGAAGAGGTGTGGGCTTCCAACGGGAAAAAGGAATCCGTATTCCTGCAAACCTTTCCCGACTTGAAGTCTTGGAAGAATCAAACCCTCGAAGATAAGTTCGAGTCCGCGCTTTCCGCGAGAGAAGCCGTTCAAAAAGCTCTGGAGATCGCGAGACAGGAAGGCAAGCTCGGAAAATCACTCGAGGCCGGTTTGGAAATCGTTTCCAAAAACGGAACCGACATCGGAAAACTTCTCCCGAAGGAAACCTTGGAGCTTCTTTTTGTCGTTTCGCAAGTTCATGAGAAGAATCCGGGAATGGAAATTCTTTCCGCACACGAGAACGAAAAATTCTCCGTGAAGGTTTTAAAACCTTCGCAAGGCGAATGTCCTCGTTGCTGGAGACATACGGAAGACATTTCGAAAGAAGGGGATCTCTGCGGTCGTTGTAAGACTGTTGTAGGCTGAGTTTGTCGGTTCGTCGGAAGACCGATTTCACAATAAAATTTGAAAAGGTGGGGGAAGGCTCCCCCTCGCTACAAACGCGTTCGCGTTTTTCGCTACCCCCTCTCCGGGGAATTTATCCGGCCTTCGTGCCCGGACCCGATTTTCGTGTGGGAACTCCTTCGTTTTGTTCACAATGCAAACGACGTAGTCTTCGAAAACTGTGGGAACTCCTTCGTTTTGTTCAATCGTCACACAATTCGTTCGAACGATTCATTTAAACGAAGTCGCTTAACAAAAATTAGCCGCCGGGACGGTCGTTTTCGTCCGTGAGTCTGCGGATCTCGTTTCGTTTTCTCGGTTTGAACTTGTACTGATCCAAATGCGCGGTATCGAAGACGACCCACTTACGGTTCGGAATATTGCGTACCAATTGGAACTGCACGGTTCCGTTGTCGCCGATCTCCGTTCCGTCGGATACGTGTGTTAGGTGAATCTGTTTGATGTCCGTCCAAAGAGCAAAATCCAGCCCGACGGCCTTATCTACGATTTCGCGTTTGATCTTGCCGAAAACCAGATTGATCTTGTCCTTCTCCCCCCAAATCAGCGCGGAAGTCAGTTCTTCGTTGGAGATAACGGATTGGATGTCGTCGTATTTGGTAATCAAAACGAGAATCTTATTTTCGGGAAGAGACTTGAGAACGTAGGGAAGATCTCTCGCAATGATTTCCAACTCTCCATCCGAAAAAACGTGATCGGTAAAAAAACCGAGCGAGGATTTTTTGACGTATTTGAGATTTCCGAGCAAGTCTTTCCACTGTTCGGGAGTGAGCTGCGTAGGATGTGAGAAAGCGCCGGGAGCTACAAATTCGTCGAATTGATCCACTTTGGACGGACTAATCTTAAAATACGCGACTTCTTCCGAATTGTAGAGCAGGTTTTGATTTCTGGTCCAGAAGAAGAAGCTTCGCTCCTGGACCCAGGAACACTGAACGAAAAGAAAGACGAGGAATAAACTGAAAAATTTGAATGTTAGTTTCATTTGGAATTTTGATCTACGAACTCTTGAAAAACCGGATACTTGTTTAGAAACTCATCATTGGTATAAAGGTTCACAATTTTATCCAGTCCCGATAGTCGAAACACCGAGTTTAGGGATTTATTGAGGCCGAAAATATTGACGGTTCCGTTTTTTTCGCGGATTTGATTTCTAACTTTGATGATGATGCCGATTCCGGAAGAGTCAATGAATTTGACCTTTCCTAGAAAAAAACTGATGATTTCCGGATTTCCGGTTTTTACGGATTCTTCGAATTCGTAGTAGAAATCCCGCGAATTATCCATAAGAATATCTTCAAGAACGCTAAGAACGATGTGGTTCTCCCGTATCTCGCTGCGGATTATCATCAGATCGAAAAAACACCTGGAAGAAAGGTCTGTCAAGAAGTAAAATGAATCAGTATCTTTCTTGATTTATTTCTCAGAACTGCAAATTTGAACAGAGACGCGGGATTGCAAGGGTTGCATTATGGCTGAGTTCGATAAGACGAAACGCTCCATCGGAGTGAACAACCTGGATGATAAGGCCAGGAAAGAAATGTTTGATAAATTCCAATCGGCTGGCGGGAAAGTCGTCAACGAAAAGGATAAAAAGAAAGAAGAAGCCGCGTCCAGAAATCAACCCAACATTCGTCAAGGTCAGAGAAGCCAAGCCGGAGGACGAGATTCTACATCCCGAGGCGGAAGCGGGGCGTCTTCGCGCGGGGGCGTCGCTTCCGGCGGAAAGGGCGGCGGTTCGGTCGCTCCCAAAGGTCCGAGTCCGAGGGATAGAAAGGCTCTCGAAGACGAGATGGGCAATTTCATCAACCGTCTATCCGTTCGGATTAAATGCTGGCTGGGAAGAGTCACCGGATTCTCCTCTTCCGAATTGCTTCCCGGTTTTCTATCGGAGTTCAATCTCTCCGGAAAAAAATCACTTCTCGAACTCAACTTCGTAGGAAACGATATTCTCGGAAATCCCGCGTATGCCGGAAAAATCGCGAAGGAACTCGACGCGCAAAACCCTCTCTACATCGAACTTTTAGGGAGGATGCACAAGATCTACGATAACGGAGAAGTGAACCAGGTGCTGGAACCGCATAACGCGGCGCCCGATCTTCCCGTGTCGATTTCGAGAGTTAAAGATCCGTTATATTCGATTTTTAGAAAATTATACTATGTTTATCCGTTTCAGGGAAGTTACGTCAAGGCGATCACCCTCGGATACGCGGCCCTGGAAAAACTCGAAGGAAAACCTTCCAGCATTTATAATACGAAGAAGAAAAGAGCGCTGCAGGAATTCGATTATCTGTTCGGAACTCTCTTTGAAAAACTCTACCTTGTGGTTCTCCGCAACGAGAATAAGAATATCCCGCTTTTGAGTAATACGATGGAGGCGATTCTCGGAATCGTTCCCGAGGAAAAACCGGGTCATAGACAACAGGGAGAGGAGTTGGATGAAATCTCCGGAGGCGCGGCGCCCGAAGAGGAGGCTCCCGTCGAAGAAAAAAAGGAAGAAACCAATCCGGAGGATTCTCTCAGCAAGGAACTCAAATACGGTTTGAAACTGATGAGAATGCTTCCGCTCGATCAGCTTCGAAAAAAGCACGATCCGAGAGGGGAATACGAGATGATTCCTTCGGGGGACAAGGCCTTTCTTACTTGGCTTTTTTTCAAGGAGTTCGACTCGGAATATTCCTTCGTAATGACCACGAAGAAGATCGAAATCAAACCTACGATCGTGAACGGTTCCAAAGTGGATTATCGCGAAAAGATGATCGACCTTTACGAAACGACGAGAGCTTCGATCGAGCAGTTCCGAATCTACGATCAATATTATAAAGAACTAAAGAACCATCTTAAAAATCCCGGAGCCAATTACATCGAGGCTTCCAAAAAGACGACTTCTTTGGAAACGAAACGAAGCCAACAGTCCCGGAATGTTCGCGTGACCGTGAAGGAATTTGTGGAAAAGACTTCCGAAATTCTGGAAAAGCTGATCGCGGATATGAAATCGAAAAAAGAGATCGTGACCAATATGGACGAGCTCATGACATTCGATTTGATGGAATCGAGAAGAAGGCTGAATAAGAAACCGATCAAACAATGTATCATGGAAGCATACTGTTTTGCGATCGCGTTTGCCGGTCGTCTGGAAAGCGGAGATCTTTTCGGAGGCGTCACGGAGCTTTCTCCCGAGGAGATGGAAAAAGAATTCGGAATTAAGGCGGAACAACCGGCAGGCGGAGAATCCGATCTCGGAATTCCGGGCGGCGGAGCGGGAGCGGCCGAAGGAAATACGGAAAACATAGACGCGGATTCATTGGGCGTCGATCCTTCTATTTTAGGCGATTAGAGGTCGATTTTGGCATCCGCAAAGGTTACGCTTTTTCAAAAACAGATTCATAAACCCGTTTTGAACGATCAGAAATCCAAACTCTCCAAGGAGAAGTCGGACTTTCTTCTTTTACCGGAATATTTTCCCTTTTACGATTCTTCGGCGGCTCCGGAAAAACTTTCCGAATACGCGAAACGTTATTCGGACGAGTTGTTACAGATTTCCGAATATTATAAAGGTGTAATTATCGGCGGTTCTATGTTCCGCAAGGACGAAGGCGGAAAACCGAAGATCAGCATCCCGATCGTTCAAAACGTGGTCGTGGTGGATTGGTACGACAAACGGGAGCTTTTTCCGGAAGAATCGGCGGCGGTCGCGGGGGATGGGGAAACGATCTTTATCATGGGAGGTTTTCGTTTCGGGATCGTAGCCGGAAAGGAAATCTTCAACGAGGCCCGTTTCGAAGAACTGAAATCGCAAAACGTAAATCTTCTGTTTCATATCGATTCCGTTTTGGAATCGGATTCCACACACGCGCAAGACCTGGAACGTTATGCGAAACTATCTTCGCGTCACGGAATCTTTATCGCGAGAGTGAGCGGAGTCGGTTCCGCGCTTGGTCGTAACGGCGTGGGTAGAAGTCTTTTGTCCACTTCATCGGGTGTAAACTGGAAGGTCGCCGAATCCGAAAAAGATAAGGAAGTCATCAAAACGGTTACGATCAACGGCGTGAACGGTTTGTTCTGATAGATTTTATTCCCTAATATCCTATTAAATTCATATAACATTTCCTCGGCAGGTATTGACTTGACGGATTCCCTGCAATTTTTCTTGACGACGCACATTTTGTGCGTCTAAATTGAGTTATGAAAGAGGCCAATATCCGGGATATTCAGCATAACTTTTCCAAAATATTGGATTGGGTGGAGGACGGTGAAGAAGTCTACGTTTTGCGCCGAAAGAAAGTGGTCGCAAAAATTACTTCGTTTCATTCGCAAGAGTTTAAAAAAAGTTTCGTTCCCGATTTTTATAAACGCGCTAAGACTCGGATCAGTTCTGCAAAGGGAAAGTCTCTAAGCGATTTAATCCGATCGGACCGGGACGGCCGTGCTTAGTGGACTACCTCGACACGGGCGTATTGGTAAAACTTTACTTTCCCGAAATCAATTCCGAGCAGGTTTCTAGATTTTTTGAAAGAAAAGGAACTTCGATTCCTATTACGAATTTACATATTCTGGAATGGGAAAACGCAATTAATCTCAAGTTGTTCCGTAAAGAAATCAACACAAAAGAAGTGGCGCTTTTACGAAAAGATTTCGAGAGCGATCTTTCGGAAGGAGTTTTAGAACTCAAAATCGTTTCGGGATCGGAGTCTCTGAAAATCGCCGCGGAACTTTCGAGAAAGCACACTCACAAGTTAGGAGTTCGTTCATTAGATATTTTGCACGTAGCTCAGGCGATTTCTTTAAAAGTGAAAGAATTTTATTCTTTAGATATGAAGCAGATCGCTTTGGCAAAGGCCGCTCGTTTGAAAGTGGTAAAACCCTTGGCTTAATCGTTATTTAGAAAATGGATTTTTCAAATTCGATTCCTAAATCGCGCAAACTAAACGAGACACAAATGTTTTTAAAAAGACGAACAAAATTCGTCCGAACTCGGAGCACCCCTTTATGAAACTTTCTTTCCCGTTAAACGAGCAGGATATTATCAATTTCAACGTTTATCATTTTCGAAATTCGAAGTTTACACAAAGAAGGCTTTTGCTTTTGCGCTGGCTGATTCCTATATGGGCGATCGCTGTTTTTTTCTTTCTTAACCGGGAACATTTGGATCTCATTTCGATCCTATGGAATTCTCCTTTGTTTGCGATCGGAATCCTTTGGTTTCTTTTTGCGGACAAAATCTACTATTGGCGATTGAAGAATAACGTAAAAAATCTTTTAAAAGAAGGTCGTAACAACGGGATGATCGGAGTTCAAAACTTGGAACTCACCGACGACGCGATCCTTACGGAAAACGATTCGGGATCGTTTCGTTATTCTCTCGAAAAGATTCATCGTTGTGAAGAAGGTGACGGTTATTTGTTTTTATACGTGACTTCGTTATCGGCGTTGATCATTCCAACGAATGTCTTTCAGAATTCTGACAAGGACGTCTTCTTGCAAAAGGTGCGAAACTCTTCCACAAATTCCTGAGTCCGCTCAGTCCGAATTCGAAGCGGATAAATGCTGTAACAAAATTGAGTTGTTAAAAGAGAATCAGGATAGGCTGAAAGCGGTTCTTTCTAAGTTCTTTTCATTTGGAATCGATTCACAAACCTTCTTTAAAGAAGGTTGTGGTCCTTCATTCCGCTGTATAAGGTCTGAATCGTCACTTTCAAAATCGCCGCCATCGGAACCGCGATCAGCATTCCCACAAGCCCCAAAGCGGCGCCGCCTACCGTGACCGCGCCGACCACTACGATCGGATGTAAGGAAACCGAACCCGAAATCACAATCGGCTGGATAAAGAAGTTATCGATGATCTGCGCGATCAAAACCACGATTAAAATCGAAGTCATCAGCTCCGTCGTTCCGGTTCCTCCGATGACGAGCGCGAAGAACAAAGGAGGAATCGCTCCCATGATCGGTCCGAGATACGGAACCGAGTTCGCCACTCCCAAAAATAAACCGAAAATGTAAAAATACGGAAGACCGATAAAATAGAAACCGAGTCCGGAAACTCCGCAGATGATCGCTCCTTGAATCATGAGGCTTTTCAAATAGTTGGTCAACTGTTCGTTGATTTTATACGTTACCATCAAGGCCATCTCGAAATAACGGTTCGGAATCAGAGCGATCAAATTCTTATACATCCCGTTTCCGTTTAACAAAAATAAAAACGCGAATAGGGGGGTGATGATCATATAACCGATCAAAGTCGGAACGTAGGACACGAAACCCTTGACTTGTTCGTGCATCAGCTCCGCGATCCGTTTGATGAGTTCGTCGGGACGGATCGTTTCGTTCCATCCCGCCGGAAATTCGTTGAATTGAAGATTGACGGTCACGGTTAAGTATTTGAACTTCGCTTCGTCCAGATCCTGTTTCCAGTTTTTCAAAAGAGGATTCAACGTGGAAACGATCGGAGGTGCGACCGAGTTGATGAAGAGATAAATCGGAATGCTGATGACTAACATCAATACCGCGATCGAAAGAATTCTCGGGACGCCCAAACTTTCCAAATTGTTGATCGTTCCGTTGAACGCATAAAAGATCAATAAAGCCATGACCATCGGAACCGCAAGAAGCTGCAGTCCCCAAAGCGACACGACTACGGTAAAGGCTACGATGAGAAAGAAACTCGTCCGGATGAAATATTCGGAGAGTTCTTTTCTTGCGGGATCACGCATTCTTTTGTTTTCCTCGGAAGTAAGCCTTTTCCAACAATCCGTTGGTTCTATGAAGTCGTTCCACGATTACCGTGGAAAGGCTCATGAGAATTTCGATTCCGATCCTCGGTTTGGTTTCGATGATCTCTTTGAGATCGGGTTGAAAAAATCCGAGCAACGTCGTTTGTTCGAGAGCGATCGCGCTCGCGGTTCTTCGTTCCTCCGTAAAGAGGGAAAGTTCGCCGAAGAACGCGTGCTGATCGAGATGTGCGAGATCGAGTTCGATTCCGTCGCGCACGGAACGGATCACGACGGAGCCGTCGTAGACGAGATAAAATCCCGCTCCGACTTCTCCCTGACGAAAGATCGTCTCCCCTTCCTGATATTCCCGAACGTGCACCATCCTTGCGATTTCGATCAGGGTTCTTTTTTTCATTCTGCCGAAGACGGAAGTTTCCCTTAGAAAATGAATGATTTCCTTGTTGTTCGCCTCTTTGCGATTGAACAATTTTCTCCAGATGGGCAGGTCGAGCGCTTTCAAGAAATTATTTCTCCTCTTCCAGCTTCATCGTGAAGATGAGAATCGTCAATCCGATCGTCACGCAGGAATCGGCCACGTTGAACGCGGGCCATCTGGAAAATAAAAGGAAGTCGGGCCAGTCGAAGTCGAGAAAGTCCACGACTCCGATGTATTCTCCGAGGTTGGGTTGAAATCCGAAACGGAATCCCGTGCCCGGAATTTTTACGAAGAATTTATCGAGGAAGTTTCCGAAGGCTCCGGCCATCACGAGGTTCCATCCCCAGGGATTTCCGAGATCGAAATTCTTCCATCTGTATCCGATGAGAAACACGATCGCGACTCCGGTCGCAACGAGAGAAGGAATCGCGTTGTCCTGAAACGCGCCGAATACGAATCCTGTGTTGAAAGTCAGAGTAATCCGGAAGAAGCTGCCCATTACTTCCAGATAACGATGAGGCTGAAAGTAAAGAATGACGACGAACTTCGTCACAAGATCCAATACGATTCCGATAAAGATGACTCCTAGATAAAGAGGGCGGTAGACGTCTAAAAATCTTTTTTCAAAATACTTCACGAAGAGGTTCCTTTCTTTTTAAGTTTGTTTTTCCAAAATGAATATAAAAGTATAAGTCCGAAAAATCCGGAGGTTCCGAAGGCGCTCCAACTTTGGATTTCCATTCCTTTTTCGAGATAATAATTTCCGAAATGAATTCCCGCAATCAAGAATCCGGAATACAAAATCTGATGTCCGAGAACATACATCTTCCGAGTGTGGCGTTCCACTTCCCGGAGCTGGATTCCCTGTCTGCCCCGATTGATGTTCTGGAGTACTTTATAAAATTCTCCCGGAATGGAAAGTGTGTTTCCCAATAGATTCTTATCTTCGTTTAACAAAAGAGACTCCAGTCCGCCTTCTTTTCCGGCGGCGACGTTCCGGAACGGTTTTTCTCCGTAGTCTAAAACGGTTCTATAGGGGTCCAGGATCGCGGTAATCCCTACCAGTAAACCCAGAACCCGTTCCAGGAAAATGAAATTTTCCGGAATCTGGATCATTCTAAAAATTTCCTTGAGGCTGGAGTTGATCTCTTTTAGAAAGAGACGGTCTTCCCGCGTATGAATCTGATCCAGGGAAAGATTGCGGAAGTAATCCGTGTCCGCCACAAAACGGCCTAATTTTTCCAGAGAATAGCGAACGACTTCCTCGAGTTTGTCGCGATCCGCCGAGGCGGATAACGCGCCTATGTCTTCGAGACCCGAAACGACTCCGTAGTAGTCCTTTGCGATCGCCGAAAGAAAAATCTTTTTTAATGCGAACACGCCTCCCGTTCCGATTTCGCCCACCGCGCCGAAGTCGATAAAGCAGAGTTTTTCATCGGGAGTATAAATGAGATTTCCGGGATGAGGGTCCGCGTGATAAAAACGATATTGAAAGATCATCAGAACGTACGCGCGCACGAGAAGTTCCACCGGTCTCGACTTGGCCTGTCCTTTTAACACGGGGATCGCTCGCGTGATTTTTACTCCCTCGATGAACTCGGTGACGAGAACGCTCTTGCCCGAAAATTGACGGATGACTTTCGGAAAAACGTAATCGGGTTCTTCGGCAAAGAGTTGTCTCATCCGATCATACGAATCCGCTTCGAGTTGCAGATCGGTTTCTCTCGTCACGAGATGAGTGATCTCGTCGTGGATCTTCTTGTATTCGAAACGGAAAAGATAGCGGTTGATTCTTTTTAAGAAGGAGCGGATATTTTTCAGATCGTTTGCGATGAGAGTTTCGATTCCAGGATACAAAACCTTGACGGCGACTTTTTGTCCGCCGATGGAAGCGACATGGACCTGAGCCGTGGACGCGCTCGCTTCGGGAGAACTCTGAATGTCCGGAAACACTTTCGTGATTTCTTTTCCGAACTCGGAACGAAACCGTTCTTCGATTTCGGAGAACGGATGCGGAGGAACCCGATCCTGTAAGTCCTGCAGAGACTCGGTGAACGAATCGGGAAAAATATGGGAAAGATTTCCGAGATACTGACCGAGTTTGATATACACTCCGCCCATCGATAAAAAGAAGTTTCGGGAATCTTCTCCCAACGCGCGGAAAAATTTTTCCTGAACGGCGGGGTCTCGAAAGGAAGGGAAAAGAATCCTTCCTAATTTAAAAAACCAGAATATAGCCCAGATCTTTTTCCAGACGAAGGAACTCGCGTTCCAAAATCTCCAGGCGCTGCTATGCCGTTTGTAGGATTGGGTTTCCTGAGGTTCGGCGTTTCCGGTTGACACGAGCATAGATGAAACTTCTAAACCTCTAGGATTCTTTTTTCGGCTCCTTTCCGGATCGCGTCCAGCAGGGTGAGAATTTGCAGATTCTCTTCCATATCTCCCGTGATGTCGGAAGATTTTCCGGACAAATGCCGGTGCAGAGAATCGTATAGATTGAGAAACGGATTCGAGCCTGCGGAAGATTTTTCGGAAATTGAAACCGGAGTCAAACTTTTAAATCCCTTGTATTTCCGGGAAGGTTTGGATTTCCAATAGCGGACCTCGTCGTTCCCCACGAGAAAGCGGGCCGATTCCGTTTGAATGTCCAACTCGAACTGGAAGTAATTCCGCATTCCTCCAGCCTCCAGAAAAACGGTTTCTCCGTTCGGATAGGTCATAAGAGCAAGGGCTTGTTCTTCCACGGGAGAATTTGGATACGACCGCAAAACGGAAACTACACGGTCGGGCATTCCCAAATACCAAACGAGTAGATCGACCGCATGAGTTCCGTCATGGAAGAGCGGGCCCGTTTTATCCAGGACCGCGCGGCCCGGATTGCGTGCGGACGTAAGAACGGATGCGCGGATCGTGCGCACGGGACCGTAGGTTTCCTCTTGGATCCAGCGGCGGACTTGTTTGTAAACGGGATGATATCTTCTCTCGTGGTTTACCCGAAGATCGGTTTTCGTATCACGGCAAAGTTTTGCGAGTTTACGCGCAAGAGGCAAGGAATGGCAAACCGGTTTTTCGACGAGTAGCCTGCGGAATCCGAAGTCGATCGCGGCCTTTGCGAGTTCGTAGTGCGTTTCGGAAGGAGTTGCGATCACGACGAGACAAGAGGAGAGATCGGTGTTTTGTGTGCGGGAGTTCCTACGTTTCTGTGGATCGTTTTCGTATGAGTTCCCACGTTTCTGTCTTTTGTAGGCGTTCGACGAAAAACGTGCGTTCGTCACGGCCTGAATCGTTTCTTGTGAAATGAAAGAATCGAATCGGATTTCCGATTTCGATTCTCGGTTTTTCGTCGTATCGTTCCGTTTTTGAGAAGAATGGAACGAGACCGACCAATCCTTAAAGTCGGAAAAACATGCTTCTTTTGGAATATTCCAATCTTTGCAAAAAGTTTTTCGTCGTTCTTCCGACGGATCGATCGCTCCGATCAGGGAGAATTTATTTTTTCCCCAGGGAGAAAAGATCGTTCCCGCGTGCGTGCAGGGACGATTGCGCAACGTATCCTTCTCTAAGAGAGACGCGATTCGTCCGAGGCCGATGAGTAAGACGGGGATCATTGATGAATCTATCGATTATTGAACGGGAATTTCTTTTTTAAGGGTTCCCTTGATTGTATGAGCTACCTTGTTCTCATCCAAGGATACCGCGTCGTATTCTATAGGGACGACCACTTCTCCTTTTTTGTTTATGATTCCGTAATTTCCGCCTTGTATCATGGAATGTTCGTCCGTTTTTACGGATCTGCATCCGTTGCAGACAATCGAAAATCCGTTTTCAAAAGGATACGCGAAATCGTATTCAGCTTGAATCGTTTTTTTACAACCTGGGTCGTGGAATCCGATTTTTTTGTTTTCTACGAATCTCGCCAGTCCTTCCGAAAGGTAGTCGGGTCCGTTGTCAAAAATAAAAGAATTTAATAGAATCTTATTGTCCGAATTTATACAACTCCATCCTTTTTCTCCGGCCACGAACGCAACACCGTTTTCATCGAAGTCGGTCGCATTCAAATATTGAGGCGCGATGACTACCTTCCCATTTTTATCTTTAAAGCCGTAAACCCCATTTTCTTCGAACGATGTCGCAGGTCGATTTTTGCAATTCAACTGAAAATGAAAAAGAATCGTCAATAAGATAAGTCTCCGAAACTTTCGATTCATTAGAACTCTCCAATATACGTTTCGCTATTTATGCTTCGACCAAGGAACGGCCTTTTCCAATTGAGCGCTGAGACGAAAGAGGATATCTTCCCTTCTTCTCGCGGCGGTAAACTGTAAACCTAACGGAAGTTGATCGCTCGTCTGACCGATCGGAAGTGAAACCGAAGGTTGTCCCGTAAGATTGGCGAGCTGTGTAAACGGAGTTCTGGAAAGACTCGTTTCCACGAGCTCGTCCACAAGACCGGAAGCGAGTAACATTCTTCCCAAGCCGAGACGACCCACGACTTGCATCGCGATCTTTTCTCCGAGTTTGGGTTCCAGTTCACCGATCTTTGCGGGAGGCATCGCGGTCGTAGGAGTGAGATATACGTCGTAGGTTTCGTGAAACGTTTCCATCGCGAGAGCCGCCTTGTCCCATTCCTGCAAATTGAGGACGAATTCTCCGGCAGAAACCGTTTTACCGAGTAAGGCCAAAATCCAAGTGACCGACTCGACGTCTCCCATTCTCGCTTTTCTTCCGAGGATCGGTTCTAGGTTTTTCATCTGAGCCGCCATCTCACCGAAATACATCGTGATAAACGCGCGACCGATCGCCTTACCGTCCACGGGTGCGTCTTTTTCCTCGACCTTATGACCGAGAGAATGCAAAAGTTTCGCCGTATGAACCACCGATTCCACACAATCGGGATGAACCGGAGTTCCGATCGGAGATTGAGTGGAGAATGCGATCCGCAGTTTGCCGGGAGGTTTTTTGATCTCCGCCATATAACCGGTCTTAGGCGAATCAAAGGAGAACGCGCCCGCGTTCTCGATTCCGCCTAACGCGTCCAGAAATGCCGCGCTGTCTCGGACCGTTCTCGAAAGAACGTGATCCACCGAAGCTCCCTGCCAAAATCTTCCGAAATACGGACCGACGGGAGTTCTTCCCCGAGTCGGTTTTAAACCGAATAACCCGCAATAGGCGGCGGGGATTCGGATCGAACCGCCTCCGTCAGAAGCGGTCGCAACGGGAACCATTCCTGCGGCAACTGCGGCGGCGGAACCTCCGGAAGAACCTCCCGGAGTTCTTTCCAAGTTCCAAGGATTTCTAGTAGGACCGTGAAACTTCGGTTCCGTAATACCCATGAGTGCGAATTCGGGAACGTTTGTCTGACCGAGAAAGATCGTTCCCGCTGTCCGCAGTCGTTTTACGAATTCGGAATCTACAGGAGAAATATAATTTCGAAACGATTTGGAGCCGGATGTAAGAGGCGCGCCCGCGATCGAATGAACGATGTCTTTGACGAGAATCGGAAGACCTTTGAACGGACCGTCCGGAAGCTTTGATTTCGCGTTCTTCTTCGCTTCGTCATAAAACTTGGTGATAACCGCATTGAGTCCGGGATTTACGGATTCGATCCGTTCGATCGCCGATTCGACGAGTTCGCTCGGATGAACGGATTTTTTTCGAACCAATTCGGCAAGACCGATAGCGTCATAATACGTATATTCTTTAAAGGATTGTGGCATAGGAGAACTCCGAAAAGAAGTAGGAACCCCGAGAACGGGAAAGGGTCAAGATAAAAAGACGTTTTTAGGATTCCTGGAAAATCGGGATTCTAAAAATGTGGATATACACTTCCTATAAAAACCGATTGAATAGTATAAAGATGGTCCTTTGATACCCGATGATTTCCAGAATTCATAAAATACCCTGTTTCTTAATGATTTTCCCGTTTTTCCTTTTCGGAGATTCGGCTTTGGACAGCGAATTTCTAAGAGCCATTCAGGAAGGAGATCCGAAGAAAGCGCAGATTCTCATTCAAGCGGGAGCCAATGTGGATGCGACGGATTCCAGAGGAAAGACCGCGCTTATGATCGCCGATCACAGACCGGAAGTCGCCGAAGTGTTGATTCGTTCGGGCGCAAACGTAAATGCGCAGGATGAGGACGGAAGTTCGGTTCTTCTGGAAAGTCTTTCCGGGCTTTTGGACGTCAAGGTTTTGGACATAGACGACCTGGCCGTTCCGAAACGATTGATCGAGTCGGGCGCAAAGTTGGAATATCTTTCCAAAGTCGACGCGACGAAAACGATTCCGGTTTCCATCTTAAACGTTGCGATCCGTCATGGAAATCTCGTATTGGTTCAGTTTCTGGTTGAAAATCATGCCGAGGTCAATTTCGACAAGGGAAATCCGGAAGAATTTCCTCTCTTCCTCGCATGCGGAGCCGGAACATCCCAAGCAAATTTCTCGATCGTGGAATATCTTTTAAAGCACAACGCTAAGCCGGATTATACGAGCCGCCTTCATGAGAAGATTGTGGAAGGAAAATCGATTCAAGTAGGAGTCGACAATGCGCTTCATTTTCTTACCGAAGAATCCGAAGTTGATCCTCGGATTCCCGAACTTCTCGTCAAATCCGGAACGAATATCAATCATCGTAACGCGGAAGGGATCACTCCTTTGCTCCAAGCGATTCTCAAAAAAAGAATTTCGTTGGCGGAAAAGTTTTTAGAACTCGGAGCCGATCCGAACCATTCGGATGTTCACGGGAGAAGTCCTTTGGAAGAAGTGCGTAAACAAAAACTCGACGCTCTTGAAACGCTCATATTGAAAAAGGGCGGAGGAAAAGAAAACGGAGAACGATCTCCTCAGTAACGCTCCGATTTTCCACAAGCCGGTCGAACGTTCCGCTTGAAACCGGATTCGGATCCTCTCTTTAAACTCTCCGTTTTTGGCCCGAGTATTTTCCTAGAATTTCAACGCGTTATTTTTTTATCATGTCGCATTAACTGATTTATTGCTAATCGGAAATTGCTCCGGTATACTCCGCCTCCTAATTTCATAAACTCCGTATAAAACCCTAGAATAGTAGGAAACGATCATATTCTCGCCTCTATTGTCGTATTCGAAGTCTTTTGAAACCGGAGTATACGTTATCTCATATCGGACGTAGATAAAACGTACGTCCGTAAAAGATCTTATATCGGCGGAAAAAGACGAAAACAAAAAAGGCTAGGATCGTTGTAAGTATGGAAACCTATACGAGATCCTATTTACGATTATCATAGACGCGTATTCTTTTAACAAAATCGAAAGCTAAAACGACTAACTGGAAAAATGAGAGGCGTATACGCGCAAAAGAAACATCGTTCTCACTTTGTCGCCGTATACGCGTATACGCTTTTACGATGTCCTCTTAAAAAAAGTTTCTGTGCTTAGAAAACGGTCAGTGATAGTATACTGATGAGTCGCCTAACAGCGCGAAACTCGATGAAATAATTTACTGGTTGTTAGGTTCTCCCGTTCTGAAAGTTTTGTCTTTAACTGATGTTAACTTGCGGAACGAATAAGCATAAAAAATTGATTTCGTTTGAACGGCGAATGATTGGAATTGCACGGTTTAAATGTCACCAGAGGTAAGACGGAAAAACAAAAGTAAATATCTAGGACAGTTTTTTACGCCCGAAAGGGTCGCGGATTTCCTGGTTGATTGGGTTCTGGGAGCGGAACGAATCGCTTCTCCGGAAGGACAAAAGCGTATACTGGATCCCGCGATCGGGAACGGAGTTTTTTTCGAAAGTATTCTCGATAAGAAACCGGATTTGAATGCGGAGTGGGTCGGTTACGACTTGGATTCGCAATGTCTTCTGTCCAGCCGATCCGCTCTCGAAAATAGAGTCTCTAAAACTAGTATACTGAATTTCTACGATCGTGATTTTCTCCTTCGAGAAGAAGAACGGAAATACGACGTCATCCTCTGCAATCCTCCGTATCGCAAGATCAGCGATAAAAATTATTCCAAAGAACTGATTCAACAGTTCGGAGGAAGATCGGACCGGAGACTTCCGGGAACCGCCAATCTATACGTATTCTTTCTATTAAAATGTTTGAATATGATAAACGAAGGAGGGCGCGCAGCCTTTCTCGTTCCCCAGGACTTTTTCAATTCGGGTTACGGAGTTTTCATCAAATCGGCTCTTCAGGAATCCGCTCTTCTGCATTCCTTGTTCCTTTTATCTCCTCAGGACAGTCTTTTCGACGAAGCGGTGACGAGTTCGTGTATTCTTTTATTAGAAAATTCTGATAAAGTTAAGAAATCGGGATTTTGCTGGACCAGACTCAAGCCGGGATTCTTTTCCGAAAAAACGGAGATCGTTGCCGGTTCCGTTGAGTCGATCCAAAGGGAATGGATTCCCTTTCCGGACCCCGAAGCGAAGTGGAGTCCTATCTTTCATCGTATGGAAAAGAAGATTCAAGTGAGCGAGCGAAAACCCGATTTTGAAAACGAAAAAGGGGAAAACTACGTTCCTCTTATCGAGTTCGGAAAGTTCACAAGAGGAATCGCTACCGGAGACAACGACTTCTTTCTTTTTACGAAGGAAATGGTGGAACATTCCGGAATCCACGAAAAGTATTTCAAAGCCTGTATTCCAAAATCACAATATGCAAGAAATCGAATATTCTTAAGCGGGGATTGGGAAGAGCTCAGCCGCAAAGGGGCGAAGGTCTGGCTTTTGGACGTAAAACTCGAATTGGACCCGAACGATTCTCTCGCTTTGCAGAATCATCTTCAATCGGGAATCACGAGAGGAGTTCATCAGAGATTTCTTCCTTCCCGAAGAAAGAATTGGTATACGCAGGAATCCAAAACCGCGGCTCCGATTCTTGCTTCGAGTTTTCACAGAACCGAAGTTAGAATCGTCCGGAACTTCAGCAGCGTGGTTCACTTGACTTGTTTTCACGGATTCAATCCGGCTCCGCATCAAGAGGAGTGGGTGGACGCCGTTTATGCGTATCTGATTTCCTCGAATTCCAAAAAGGATCTCGAAACACGGAGAAGGGAATACGCGAGAGGTTTGTGGAAAGCCGAGCCCGGCGATCTGAATTCTCTTTGGGTCCCCGATTTCAGAAAACTTTCCGCGCAGATCCAACAAGAATTAAAAACCCTCGTTGCGGGTTTGGAACAAGCGCGTTCCTCCTCCGAAAAAGAAGCCGCGATTCTCCATCGAATCGACACGATCTTTAAAGAAGCTTCCATTTAATCCGCTTTCATTCGATGAGTTTGCCGTCCGTTGCGCGCAAATTCGAATTTCCCCGTAATATTAAAAATACGAACAGAAGTGCGGGAACTCCTGCATTTACGATAGAATCGGAAATTTCTTTCCGGCGCTCTTTAGCAAGTATTCGATTCTATCGGCTCAGAGTTCCAGAAGCGAACGTCGATTCGAGAGCGCTTGCGATTTTGACTTGATCCTCCGCGGAAGACATAGAATTCTTATGCGGAGGTTTTCATGCTGCAACAATCCACTTTAGATTTTCTTAAAAAATTAGCGAAGAATAACAACAAGATTTGGCTCGACGGTCATAAGGACTTGTTCACTTCCGCAAAGAACGATTTCGAAGCCCTGATCACGGAGCTGATCATCGGACTTGCAAAAGTCAATCCTGCGCTCGCGGGAGTGGATCCTAAGAAGTGCATTTTTCGTATCTACAGGGACGTTCGTTTTTCCAAAAATAAGGAACCGTATAAGACCAATTTCGGCGCGAGCATCGGGGCGCGGGGTAAGGATTTGGGAAGACCTCTTTTTTACGTCCACGTTCAACCGGGCAACGAATCCTTTATCGCGGGAGGTTTGTATATGCCCGATACCAAGATCCTTCGCGGAGTGCGAGAGGCTATTTTAGAAGATTCTAAAATTCTTAAAAAGATCGTTCAGGATAAGAAGTTTGTCAAGGAGTTCGGCGGTCTTTCGGATATGAAGCTCAAAACAGCTCCGAAAGGTTTTTCAAAGGATCATCCCGATCTGGAATGGATTCAATACACGAGTTATATCGTGGAACGAAAGGTTTCCGACTCGGATCTTTTATCGAAAAACTTCGTAAAGAATACGATCGAATCGTATCGGATTCTTCAGCCGTTTTTGAACTATCTGGACATGCCGAATGATTCATAAAGAATGAGGCAGCCAAAAGCCGCGGATTGATTTCTAATTTGTTAAGCGAACTGCGCCGCGTATCTTACCGCGTTTCTTGGCAGAAGGTTTTCCAAGTTAATAAATGAGTAGGGTCTTGTCGTATCGCGGCTCGACATTCTTCTTGAGTGTTGAATTCTCCGAGGGAGATGTTTCCTCTTACGGAATGTAACCAAAGGATCCAGATGCTTAAAAGTGCCAGACTCGTTTTCATTTTTTAAACCCTCCCGGAATCTGCAGTTTCGCGCCGATCCAGGAATTAAGGATTGTAACATTGTACGGCGGAAAAACCGATACAAAATTATCGGAAATATTTTATTTCTTGTTTAACCGAAAGATTGCGCATACGACCGAATTCGTTGCGTTTTTCCGGCAGTACATTCCCGAAGTCGATTTTTCTTCGAAAACGTCCTTAATGAAACGATCGTAGCGGTTTCTTCGGCCTTTCCTGTAACGTACGGGCGGGTTCGGTTTCAGTTCTAAGTTATTCGGATTCCTTGCAATGTGTTTTCCACACCAACAGATGGGTTTGGTCCTGACGAATCGCGGTTCTGCATTCTTCCTCTGTGCTGAATTCTCCGAGGGAGATGTTTCCCCTTACCGAATTTAACCAAAGAACCCAAACGCTTGCGATCATTAGAAACTGTTTCATGTCGAAAATCTCCTCGAAATCTTAAACTCGAAAACGAATTCTGAGATTTTTAGACAAATAAATCCGCTCGATCCCTCATAAACCTTTGGAAATTTATTATTTATAAAGGATATAAAGAGTTACCGCCAAAGGGGTAGTTTCGTTAATGCGAAGAAGGGTTTATTGCTACTGCCCGGTTCCGTAGATCTTGTTAGCGGTGATTTTTGCCGGCTCCAATGTGCAATCTTCCTTTAAAAGTGCGATTCTTCCGGTTTCATAAACTCCTCTGTTGATTTCACAAGTGGAAAAGCTTTGATTGTAAGAGGCGATCGCATAGACTACGCCGGCGGTTCGAATTGCATCGATACAACGATCCACGGAATGTCCGGAATAGGTTTTCGATTTTGAAATTCCCATCGCTTCGATAAAAAATAAGTGCGAGGTCGTAAGGCTTACGATTGCGGCGGAATACGCGGTCGAACTTACGCCGGCGCCGTTTTCATACGCGTTGTAATCCCGCTTGCAGAACATAACTTTGTGCGGTAGTTCCGTCACACGCTATATGGACGGCTTCCCAGGGGTTCGGTCCTATCGTAAAGGTAGTCTCTAATCCCGGTGTCAGCGAAAAATTAACACCGAAGGGAATGAAACTATTGTTCGAACTTTCATCCGCTCCGTAACTGAGTTTGCAGGCCGCTTGCGCCCGAGAGCATGGTAAATTTCGTGGAAAGGATCTGAGCGCTGGTGAATCGAAAGACGTCCTTATCGGCCGGACTCGAAATGATACCATTCACCTGCATTCTTGGAAATTGAGGATACGGGGCCTGTATGATTTGCGCGGTCGAATAGGTTTCGTTCGGTTCGCTATCGATCCCGATTCCTTACGGAGGAGACGTTGTTCCTATAGTGTTGCAGCGAGCCGGATTCGTACCGTATCCGCCCATCGTTTCGAAAACGGATACGACGGAGATCTCCTTCGAGATTCGTTTGATTGCTTCCTCTCCGTCGATTTGTTCGTTGTTTATACTTTGGCAATCGGCCGCAAATAGGGTAAGAATGAATATGATTTTCGCTTGGTTCATGTCCCGTCCTTCCTGAATCTTTTACGCTCCGTAATTTTTTGAACGGACAGAAAGGACGGATTTTTTAATCCGAAATGCGTTTATTTCTGAACTTCGCTCAGAGCCGCTCGCAACGTTCCACTGCTCGCTGGCTAAAACGCTCTTTACGAATCGCGTCAACTCAGCAGAACGCTCCCTGAACTCAGCGTCTCGCTTCTACGTTCGCTCGACAGGTCGCGTTAACTCAGCAGAACGCTCCCTATGGGTCGCGTTCTATGTTTGATCTTCCGCGAGGACGATCAAACTATCTTCCGGATGGATCGAAAAGGCAGTATCCTTCAACGGGATCAAATGCACGCCGTATCCTTTACTCTCGTCTTTTTCCTCCGAAGCGATCCGAATCCCGAAACAGGTTTCTCCCCGTTTTAAGGCTGCGCCTACGCAATCCGCAAAACTAAGCGTTTGAGGGAGGTGTTCGAAGTAAAGAGAAGCCGGTTTCAGATAGATTTCGCTTCCTTCGGGGCTGAACAGATTTTCGTAGATCCGCATCACGTCGGGTTCCTGCGAAACCTGAGCCATCATCTTGGACACGAACTGATTGGAAATCAGGAAGTCCTTCACGCCCGTTTCGAGAACGATCTCCGTATTTTCCGAGTTCATGATTTCGGTGATCAGCTGCGTGGAAGGTTGGTTTCCCGTCTTAAACGCGTATCGTTTGAAATATTGTCTGAATCGAAGCAATAGCGAGATCGTTTGCGCGTCGACTTCTTCGATGTTTTCCTTTTCCTCGGCTAAGAATATTACGGAATCGTAAGATTCGGGCGCGAGCCGTTTCATCACGGATTCCTGGGAAAGATCGGCTTGGAAGGATCTAAGAGTGATTTTCGGATATTTTTTCTTGAGACGTATTACGGTTCCCTTAAATTCTTCGTCGATCTGTTTGACGAGAATGTCTATGGTCGATCCGGGAGAAACGAACTTCGCGTATTCCTCCACGATCAGAGGACTTTTGGAATTCCAACCTACGATGAGTTGTTTGTCGACCGGATTGGATCGTTTCTTTTTCGGAAGTTGGAAGTCTCTGGGACTCGATACCGCCGTTTCCGAGTAGCGGATTTTGGAATCGTCTTCCGCTAAAAGCACGGCGTCCTCTTTGTCGTCGGGCGTGTAATCGCTGGGCGGATTGAGTATGATTTCTCCGTCTTCCCTTCTGAAACCGAGAGGAACGGATTCGTTAAACCGAAATGCGATCTCTTTGTAGTTGAGCCCTTTCCAACCGGAGGAAGGTTTGTAAAAATAGATCTCGTCCCCTTCGAATCCGACTAAGTTGGAATAGACGACCGCAAGTCCGGAAGTTCTCGAAGTCTGCACGAGCAATTTTGCGAGAATATTTCTTTCGTCCATCACCTGGATCGAAGAGGAAAGTTCCTGCGCGATCAGACGGTTTTCCTCGTTGTAGAGTTCCGCGACGATGGGGGGAAGTTCGTTATCATGACCGAGCGCGACTAACGCCATCAGAGACTTTAATACCTTCGCGTCGCCGATGTTTCTTCCGTCCTTGCCGTCCTCTTCTCCCGAGGAATTCAAAACCAGCACCGACTTCGCTTCTCCCGCGTTGACTTTCCGCAGCGAATGGAGGCTGGAAGGAGTTCCCGAACGCGTGATGATCTTAGTCGTTTTGCGTTCTTCCAAATTCTCCGCCAAGTAATCGTCCATAACTTCCTTGTCTTCTTCCGCGAGGATGACTACCACGGCTCTCGACTCGGAGGAATTCGCTTCGATGAGTTCCTTGATGATTTCCACGACCCGAACGCCGAATCCCAGAATGATCGTATGATCTTTTTCTAATACGTCGCTCTTTCCCTTTCTTAGATCCTGGATCTTCTGATCGAACTGATTGGTGATAAAAGCCACTAAGCTCGAAAATAACACGAGTCCGAGAAATACCGTGAGAATCCCGGTCGTTTTATTGAACCAATTCGATTCTCCGTCTTCCGCGACGGCGCCCGCGTCCGAGATCTGCAGAAACACTCTCCAGAAAAATTCTCCGTTTCCTTGTATCGATTCGTCCGGCGCGACAAGTCCGCCTAACAACCGTAGGATGGAAAGAAACACGAATGCGATTATGAATAACGTGATCAATGCGGCAAAAACCGATCCGCCGCCTCGGGACATGAAGTTGTCGAAGTGATACCGAAATTTATCCGAAAATGTATGTTTTGATTTCATGAGAGGAGAATGGAATCCAAACCCTCGTTTTTATCAAATGGAAAATAAATTCTTTCTGAAAAATCCGCGTGGATTTAGGGAAGATTCCCGGAGAAAATGCGGACGATCCGTTCGTGATTGCTAACTTCAGAATACGGAAGAAACGTATAATAAAAGGGAAAGAAAAAGACAAAGGGGAGAATAATAAGCCGTATCGTTTTGCGCGAACGTCGTGCCTTTGATTTTTTTAAAGAAGCCGACCAATCGAAAATCTCCGATCGCTCGAAGCAAAAATACGAAGGACAAAAAGACCGTTCCATATCGACATACTTCTTGTAAAATTCCGAGCGGAAACTGCATTCTGAGTCCGATCGGTAACAAGGCTGCCAGGAACAACAGGATTCCCACCGCGGCGGTGGCGAGTCTTCCGGGTCGGAAGGCCGGTTTCCCCTGTATTTCCGGAACTACACGATTTTTTCCCAACGCTCCTCCCAACATCCAGTAAAAGTGAAATCCGGATAGAATCAGAAGGATCAAACCGGAAGTCCAGGACGTTATTTGGGCGATAAGAAACATGTCCGTTTATTGTAGAAGTTCCACCGTGGCGGATTCCGGGTTTTGGTTCTGATAGAGTTTCATCAGCAATCGAACCAATTCCTGTTTTTCTTCCTCCGTAAATCCCCGATAGAGATTGTTCACTAAGGATCTGGAGATTCCGAGCAATACCGGTCTTACCGAATAGGCTTTCGGAGTCAGTTCCAAATGAACGATTCTCTGATCCTCGGGATCTCTCGTTCTCTCGACGAATCCCAACGCTTCCAACTTGTCTACAAGAGCGGTTAACGTGGATTTGTCTCGATTGATCATCTTGGCGATTTCCTGCATCTGCGCCTTTTTCTTTTTGACGAGTGCGAACAGGATATCCGCGTGAGTGGTCGTTAACGGACCCAAACCTTTTTCTTTCAACTCCAGGTTCAGGTGTCTGTGAAATTCGTCTCGAATTCTCGAGATCATATAGATGATCAGTCTAGGACTCATATTTTACCTAATCTTAGAAATTTTTTTTCTTATCAGGCAAATTGATATAGATAGATTACCTCTCCTACCGCGGCGGCTTTCGTGGATCCTTCGGTTTCAAAAGTCATCTTCAGAGTCATTCGCGCCGTACCTCTCAGGTCTTTCAGCTCGACTAGCTCCGCTCTAATTCTCAACTTGCTTCCTACTTTTACGGGCTCTAAAAACCGAAGTTTTTCCATCCCGTAATTGATCCCCATCTTAATATTCTTTAATTCTAATATTTGAGATAAGAGGTAGGGGGCCATGGACAAGGTAAGATATCCGTGAGCGATCGTTCCTCCGAACGGAGATTCCTTAGCGGCTCTATCCGGGTCCGTGTGAATCCACTGATGATCCAGGGTCGCGTCGGCGAACTTATTCACCTGCTCCTGCGTCACCGTGTGATACTCGGAAACCCCGATTTCCTTTCCGGTATAGGCTTCTAATTCGGCAAAACTGGACAATACTACCTTAGCCATGTTTTTCTCCTTTTACTCCGTTTTGTTTTTTAATTTTTCAGTAAGATGTTCAAAAATTTCGGATTCTAAAATCGACAAGTCGATGTTGTCCTGAAGTCCCGGCGCTTTTCCCGAATAGATCGCCTTCCAGACGATTTCTCCGCTGTCCGTGTCCATCGCTTTGACGGTCACTTCCATGACGGAATTTCCGGAAGCGGTTCCGTAATCGGTGACGTCCGTAAATACGACGACGTCGCCTTTGAGTTGTTTTGCGATTTTGATTCCCTTTTCTTCGCTCAGGGAATTGTCCGCTTCGAACGCGGTTCGGAATTGTTTTTCCGCGTTGTATTTTTCCTGGATCTTTCCTCCGTATCCGAGGATCGCCAGTTCCAGTTTTTCAAAACTTCTGGATTCTAAGAATTTTTTCTGTTCGACGTTTGCTTCTTTCGACAACCAACCCGATCGAATCTGAACCGGGAAGACTACATGTTTCACTTTTTTTTCGGGAGTAAAACCCCTTCGAACGAACACGGTTCCGAAGATCGAGTTTTTGGAGGACGCACAATCGGCGAACATGAAAAGGAATAAGAGCAGGGTAAGAATTCGCCCGATGCGGGAAAGGTTTCCCGTCCGGGAAAAGTAAAATGCGGTGCGAGCGGCGGACAAATCGTTTTCCCTTTCGTTCCATTACTACCAGTCGTCACTCAACCCATTTGTCCATCCGTTTTTTGCCAAACTATTCGGCAGATTCGGGCGTTCTATGCAAAATTCTAATTTAGGATATTTTTATTTTCCGCTTGGACCTGTGTGAACGTAGATTTCTTTTTCGGTGTGAAATTCTCTTCGTTCGGAAACGGGGAAAGCATAGGGCATTTCCTTTTGAATTTGCGTTGACAGGCTATATGCAAACGGGAGTCTAATAGTAGCTATGGATAGCGCTCCCGAGCACCTTGGCCCACTACTGATTCAATTCTTACTCGGAGTCGGATTCTCCGCTCTGATTCTTACCCTTGCCATACTCATCGGTCCTAAAAAGAAATCCAAACCTCAGGACACGTTCGAATGCGGCGTACAATACTACGGAGACGCGAGAGGACTTTTCAACATCAAGTTTTATCTCGTCGCGGTACTCTTTATCCTGTTCGACATCGAAGCGGTGTTCCTGTTTCCCTACGCGGTCAACCTGATCGGATTTAAGAACGCGGGAATCGGACTTTTTCTCGTGATAGAAATGTTTGTGTTTGTCCTGACGTTGGTCGTAGGTTTATACTATATCTGGAAGAAAGGAGCCTTGGAATGGGATTGAGTGACTTGAGTAAAGCCCCGGGCCAAGCCCTGGGAGATATGGTTCAACTCGGAAGCATCGAGTCCGTGATCCAATGGGGGAGAAGTTATTCTCTTTGGCCTTATCCGTTCGCGACCGCGTGCTGCGGAATCGAATATATGAGCACCGCTTGTTCCGATTACGACATCGCCCGTTTCGGAGCGGAACGTCCTTCTTTTTCTCCGCGTCAGGCGGATATGATTTTGGTTCTCGGTACGATCACGTACAAGATGGCTCCCGTTCTTCGTCAGATCTACGATCAGATGGCGGAGCCTAAGTTCGTCATCAGCGTCGGGGCCTGCGCTTCTTCCGGAGGAATGTTCAACACCTACGGAGTTTTGCAAGGCGTGGATCGGATTCTTCCCGTGGACGTTTATGTTCCCGGTTGTCCTCCTAGACCCGAAGCGATCTTAGACGCTCTCTTGAAATTACAGGCAAAACTGAAAACCCAGGGGCTGGAAGCAAGACGTCAGGAAGTGATGCAGAAAATCCAGGAATTGAACGAAAGAAATAAACCCCTGGTTGTACGATGAAAGAAGAAGTAGAACGTTTCCTCAAAGAAAAATTTTCCCATTTTTTGGATGCGCAGGAAGAGGTCGTCTCGAACGTTCCCGTTTTCTTTTTGAAAGCGGAAGGAATCGTTCCGGTTCTCGCCGCGTTGAAAAACGATCCATCACTGAATTATAATTTTCTAAACGACTTAACCGCGATCGATTGGCTCGGAAAAAAAGAACCTCGTTTCGAAGTCTGTTATCTGCTCCGATCGGGAAGCAAGGGTTCGAGCAGGATTCGAATTAAGGTTCGGCTCGAAGACGGAGAATCCGTGCCGAGCGTCACTTCCGTGTTCAAGGGTGCGAACTGGCCCGAACGCGAAGTCTACGATCTTTTCGGAATATCATTCGTAGGTCATCCGGGTTTGGACCGCATTCTTATGCCGGACAACTTTCAAGGACATCCTCTTCGTAAGGATTTTCCTTTGGAAGGATTCGGACAGGATTATCTCATCGAAGACCTTCTTCATATCCACGTGAACGAAGACATCACCAAGGAAGGAGGAAAGTAGAATGATGTACGAAAAAACGGCCGAACATTTCGGAAAGAAGTTCGCCAATCTTCCCGAAGGACATCTCCTCGTAAACCTCGGACCTTCTCACCCGGCGACTCACGGAATTTTACAGAATGTGATCCAACTCGATGGAGAAAGAATCGTCGAAGCCGAATCGGTCATCGGTTACGTTCACCGTTGTTTCGAAAAATTAGGGGAACGTTATACATACAACCAATTCCTCGTCTGCACGGACCGGATGAATTACGTTTCGACTCCGCTCAACAACATCGGATGGATTCTCGCGGTGGAAAAGATGATGCAGGTGGAAGTGCCGGACCGCGTAACCTACGTGAGAATGATCATCTCCGAACTTTCGAGAATCATGGATCATATCATCTGCACGGGAATTCTCGGAGTGGATTTAGGCGCGTTCTCGGGAATGCTCCACCTCTTTCATCACAGAGAGAACATCTATCAAGTCATCGAAAAGTTGACGGGCGCACGATTGACCACGACGTTTTGCAGAATCGGCGGACTCGAAAAGGACATTTATCCCGAGTTCGAAACCGAAGTGAAACTGATCTGCAAGGGATTAAAACCCGCGATCGAAGAATTCAACAGCCTTCTTCTGAAAAATAAAATCTTTCTCGGACGCACCGAAGGAATCGGCGGAATTTCCGCGGAAAACGCGATCGCCTACGGATTCAGCGGACCGAATCTCCGCGCGGCGGGTGTGGATTGGGACGTCCGTAAAGACGAACCGTATATGCTGTATGATAAAGTGGACTTCGACGTTCCGATCGGAGAGGACGGTTCCGTTCTTCACAGAAGTTTGGTGAGAATGGAAGAAATGCGTCAGTCGATTCGGATCATCGAACAGCTCGTGGACGGAATTCCGAGCGGAGCCTGGCACGCCGATCTTCCTCACGCGTATCTTCCCGAAAAGAACAAAGTCTACAACAACATGGAAGAATTGATCTATCACTTCAAGATCATCATGCACGGCGTGAAGGTTCCTCCCGGAGAACACTACATGGCAACCGAAGCGGCCAACGGAGAACTCGGATTCTACATCGTATCCGAAGGGGAAAAATCTCCTTGGAGGGTTCACGTTAGACGTCCTTGTTTCTGGTATTATCAATCGTTTGCGGAATTGGTTCGCGGAGGACTTCTGGCGGATTCCGTCGCGACGATGAGTTCTTTGAACGTGATCGCAGGAGAGTTGGACTGCTGATGAGTTACAAGTTCAGTGAAGAATCCGAAAAAAGATTCCAAAAGATGCTGGAAGTATTTCCGGACAAACGTTCCCTGATTCTCCCTTGTTTGTATATTTTACAGAGAGAACACGGTTTTGTGGACCAGGAAGGAATGAACTACATCGCGGACCGTCTCGGAGATCCGATTTCTCTCGCGCAAGTCTACGGGGTCGCGACGTTTTATACTCTTTACAATAAGAAACCGGTCGGCAAATATCATATCCAAATCTGCGGAACCTCGAGCTGTTATCTGCAGGGAAACGATACGATCGAAAAACATCTCTGCGATCGACTCGGGATTCATCTCGGACAAACCACACCGGATCAAAAATTCACGTTGGAAGAAGTGGAATGTTTGGGCGCTTGCGGTTACGCTCCGATGGTCCAGATCAACGACGATTTTTACGAACAGCTGACACCCGAAAAAGTAGATCAGATTCTAAGCGGCCTGAACTGACAAAGGAACTCCTTATGGCAGAAATGAAACTTCTCACGAAATACATCGATAACCCCAAGTCCGCCGAACTCGAGTTTTACGAATCGGTTCACGGATACGACGGACTGAAAAAAGCCCTTCAGATGAAACCGGACGACATCATCGCCGAAGTGAAAAAATCCGGACTCAGAGGAAGGGGCGGGGCAGGATTTCCGACCGGACTCAAGTGGTCCTTTATCCCGAAAGACATTCCAAAACCGAAATACATCATCTGCAACGCGGACGAAGGCGAACCGGGAACATTCAAAGATCGTAAACTGATCGAAAACCTTCCGCATCAGATCATCGAAGGAATGATCATCGGAGCCAAGGCGATCGGTTCGAACAAGGGATTCTTTTACATCCGCGGAGAATTTCAAAAAGGCGCAAGAACCATGCAGAAGGCGATCGACGAAGCCTATGCGAAAGGGTATCTCGGAAAGAACATTCTCGGAAGCGGATTCGACTTCGATCTGATTTTGTACGAAGGCGCGGGCGCTTATATCTGCGGAGAAGAAACCGCACTCATCAATTCTCTCGAAGGCAGGAGGGGGCATCCAAGATTGAAACCTCCTTTTCCGGCCGTGTCGGGACTTTATCGTTCCCCGACCGTGGTGAATAACGTGGAAACGTTTTCGGCGGTTCCTCATATTCTCGACAAAGGAGCGGATTGGTATTCCAAAATCGGAACCGAAAAATCTCCTGGTACGAGACTCTTCAGCGTTTCCGGTCACGTAAAACGTCCGGGCGTTTACGAAATCGAATTAGGAACTCCTTTATTAGAACTTGTGAATGATCTTTGCGGAGGAATCGTAGACGATAAACCTTTGAAGGCGATCATTCCCGGCGGATCTTCCGTTCCGATTCTCACGGCGGAAGAATGCAAAACCGCGAATATGGATTTCGAATCGATGGCGGCACACAAAACCATGCTCGGTTCGGGCGCGGTGATCGTTCTCGCGGAAGGCACGGACATCGTGGAAACCACGTATCGGTTCGCGAGATTCTACGCTCACGAATCCTGCGGTCAATGCACACCCTGCCGCGAAGGAACTCATTGGGTTCGCGACATTCTTTATAAGATCCGCGAAGGAGAAGGAACCACCCAGGACATCGACTTGATTCTTTCCCTATCCAGAAACATGGAAGGGGGAACTACGATTTGTCCTCTTTCCGACGCATGCGTGGGGGCGGTTCGTCCCGCTCTGCAGAAGTTTCGCGCGGAGTTCGACGCCAGATTGAAGGACAAGCCGGAACCCGTTCCCGATCATCCCAGAAGAAGAAAAGAAGATAGAATCGGAGAAACCGCGGGGGGACAAAGAACTCCATGAATTGGAATGAAGTTTTATTTTGGCTTTTGAAAAGCGGACTTTTCTTTTTCATTCTCATCACCGCCTGCGCGTATTACACGCTCGCGGAAAGAAGAGTGGCCGGTTTTATTCAGGATCGTAAGGGTCCGAACCGCGCGGGGATCTGGGGACTTCTCCAACCTCTTGCGGATGGAATTAAATTCTTAACCAAAGAAGAAGTTTTCCCGATGCAGGTCAATCGAGTGATGTATCTCGTTGCGCCCGCGATTTCGATGACGTGCGCGATCATGGCTTGGTCCGTGGTTCCTTTGGGCGGTCAGATTCCTCTTCCTTCTTGGCTGGCGGAAAAAACCGGTCTGACCTTTTTGGATCTGCAGATCGCAAATCCTGACACTGGAATTCTCTTTTTATTCGCGATCTCTTCTCTTGCGGTGTACGGAATCATCATCGCGGGTTGGGCGAGTAACAACAAATATTCGTTGTTAGGTGCGATCCGTTCCACGGCACAGATGATCAGCTACGAACTTCCTTTGGGAATGAGCGTGGTCTCGATCGTGATTCTTACGGGTTCTTTGAAACTTTCGGATATAAGCGCGTCTCAGGCGGGACTTTGGAACATCTTCAAACTTCCTGGGTTCATCGCGTTTTGCCTGTTCGTCGTAGCGATGTTCGCCGAAACCAACAGGCTCCCTTTCGACTTGGCGGAAGCCGAGTCCGAACTCGTCGTCGGGTTTCACACGGAATACGGAGCGTTTAAGTTCGCATTATTTTTTATCGCGGAATACATGAACATGATCACAATGAGCTGCGTGGTGACTCTTCTTTTTTTCGGAGGGTATCAGGTGCCTTTCGGATTGTTGGAAGGAAACGTTCTTCAGCCCGCACTCGGACTGGTTTTGTTTTTGGGTAAGGTTCTCTTTTTCGCATTCTTGTTTATGTGGGTGAGATGGACCCTTCCGCGTTTTCGATACGATCAACTCATGAGCCTGGGATGGAAAAAACTCATCCCTTGGGCGATTTTGAACATCGTGATAGCAAGCATCTATATACAATTTTAAGAAACTAAGAATATGCCATATACGGATCAACCTCAACTGCTTCTATTCTTTCTGTTTTCGGCGGTGATGATACTCAGTTCTTTGGGGGTGATCTTTCATCCCAACGCGATCACGGCCGCGGTTTTGCTCGTATTGAGTTTTTTCTCGCTCGCCGCAATCTATGCGGTGATGAATGCGATCTTTATCGCGACGATGCAGCTTCTCGTTTACGCGGGAGCGATCATGGTTTTGGTCGTGTTCGTGTTGATGCTTTTGTCGTTGCGCGAGGACGATACGAAACTCTTTATTTTCGAAAAACCCATTAAGAAATTATTATATTTAGGATTGGTAATGTTCTTGGGCGTTTTGCTCGTCACTGCGGTTCAAGACGGAATCCCTTCGGATACGACGTCGCCGATCGGATATGCCAGGACCAAAGAAGGGCAATTTGCGGGTTATTCCTTTCGGCTTTCTAAGAACGAGATCGTAGGAAATCAAGCGGGCGAGAAAAAAAACGACTCGAATGGGACTGCCGCCGAGAATGCGCCCGTTCCCGATACTTTGTCCGGAAATACCGTAAACCCCGAACCGGTCCACGTTAGCGGAAATACCGCCGTGGTCGGAAGCGCCATGTTTTTACGATACCTTCTTCCGTTCGAGCTGATTTCCTTGTTATTGCTCGCGGCTGTGCTCGGTGCGGTCGTTCTCGGAAAAAAGAATTTAGGGAAGGACGCGGAAGGAGGAAACCTATGAGTCTTTGGATTTCCGGAATTCCGATGCACTACTTTCTGATTCTTGCGATGATCATCTTCACGATCGGAGTCGCGGGAGTGATGGTGCGAAGAAGCGCGGTTTTGATCTTTATGTCGGTGGAGTTGATCTTGAACTCCGTGAACCTCGTATTCGTGACTTTCTCAAAGGCGCTTCACCAAGTCGACGGAGAAGTGGTCGTCTTTTTCGTAATGGCGATTGCGGCCGCGGAAGCCGCGATCGGACTCGCGATCGTGATCGCGATTCATAGGCTTAAAAAGACGAGCTATGTGGACGAAATGAATCTGATGAAATGGTAGGAATAGGAAGAATGGAAATTGCAAATCTTATCCCTGCGTTAGTCGCTCTTCCGTTGATCGGATTTTTAATCTCCGGTCTTTTCGGCAAGTGGTTAAAGGGACTAACCGGAATCATTTCTACGGCCGTCGTATTTTTATCTTTCGCGCTGGCTTTGTTGTCTTTCGTTCTATTTCACCCAATGGAACGCGCGATTCCCGAAATCGTAACCGTAATGCCTTGGATCGAAACCGGGAACCTAAACGTATCTCTCGCGTATCAAGTCGATCAGCTTTCGCTCTATATGATTTTGATCATCACCGGAATCGGGGCGCTCATTCATCTTTACAGCATCGGTTATATGAAGGACGATCCAGGCTTTACGCGTTATTTTGCGTATTTAAACCTGTTTATCTTTGCGATGTTGAATCTGGTACTTGCAGAAAACTTAATTCTTCTTTTTCTCGGATGGGAAGGAGTGGGGCTTTGTTCGTATCTCTTGATCGGATTCGATTATCACAAAGAATCCGCCGCCAACGCGGGAATGAAGGCATTTATCACGAATCGGATCGGCGATTTGGGAATGCTTCTCGGAATCGCGCTCGTGTTTTGGTATACGGGCAGCGTTTCCTTTACGCAAATCGCTGAATCGATTCCGGAAATCCCTTCCTTTCGATATGTGATTCCATTGGCGGCGATCTGCTTTTTTATCGGAGCGATCGGAAAATCGGCGCAGTTGCCCTTGCACGTGTGGCTTCCCGATGCGATGGCGGGACCGACTCCCGTTTCCGCGTTGATTCACGCGGCGACGATGGTGACAGCCGGAATCTTTTTGATCGCAAGGCTCAATCCTATCTTTTTATCCGCGCCGCAAGTGGGACATTGGATCGTAATCATCGGATCGATCACCGCCTTTTTTGCGGCGACGATCGGACTTTTTCAAAACGACATCAAGAAGGTGCTCGCGTATTCCACCGTGTCGCAGCTCGGATATATGTTCGTCGCGATGGGCGCCGGCGCTTACGTCGCGGGGCTCTTTCACTTGATGACGCACGCGTTCTTTAAAGCGCTTCTCTTTTTGGGATCGGGTTCCGTGATTTATGCGCTTCATCACGAACAGGATCTGCGGAACATGGGCGGACTGAAAAATCAGATGAAGATCACCTGGTTGACCTTTTTGATCGGATCGCTTGCTATTTCCGGAATTCCTCCGTTCAGCGGGTTCTTTTCCAAAGATCTAATATTAGAAAAAAGTTATGCGTATGGAACGCTCTTTTACGGACTCGGAATCGTTACCGCGCTCTTAACCGCGTTCTACATGTTCCGCATGACGTATCTTGCCTTTTACGGAGAATCTCGAGTCTCTTCCCACAAGGCTGGCCACTTGCACGAATCTCCGCTCGTGATGACGATTCCTCTCGTGATTCTTTCCATAGGCGCGGTCGTTGCCGGATTTTTGGAAGTGCCTCACTTTTTGTTCGGAGGAGCGGACGCTCTTACGCGTTACTTCGCTCCCGTCTTTGTCCGAGGAACCGAAATTTCCGAAATGATCGTCAAACACTCCGTAGACGGTCACGAAACGGGAGCCGCGATCGAATTGATCTTGGTGGCCGTATCGGTAGCCGTTGCGATTTCCGGAATCTTTATCGCGAGAACGATCTTTTTGACGGGAAAAAACGTTCCGGAAGCGGAAGAATCGCACACGGGCTTAAAACGGATTCTTTCGCAGAAATACTACGTGGACGAGTTTTATAAGAACTTCATCGTGGAACCGATACTGCTGCTCGGAAAGTTTTTAGCGGGATACGTGGAAAGAAATTTCTTGGATCTGATGCTGCGCGGAACGGGAAGAATCGCGGTCGCGATCTCCCTTGTGTTGCGAAGGGTTCAGACCGGAATCATCGTCGACTACGCGATCCTGATCGTATTCGGAACCGTGGTCATTCTTTCCTTTTTTCTATTGAGGGGGCTGTAACTTGGATTTCCCGCCGTATATATTGAGTATTTTTTTGTTTCTGCCACTGATCGGAGTGCCGTTCTTATTTTTTTCCAATAGCGTCTATTGGTTGCGGACCGTCGCGGGATCGTTCACTCTCGTTCCGTTTTTGATCATCGTCGGATTGTATTTCCAATACGATCCTTCTAACTCGGCTCTTCAATTCGTGGATCGCATCTGGGGAATCGTAGTTTCCGGAAATCTCCGTGTCGATTATCATATCGGACTCGACGGATTCAGTCTTCTGCTTTGCGGAATGTCTTCTTTGCTTTTCTTTCTTTCCACGCTCGCCACTTGGTCGAGCATCACGAATCGTATCCGCGAATTTTATGTTTATCTAATGATCGTGGAGATGAGCGTTCACGGAGTGTTCTTGTCCGGGAACCTCGTTTTGTTTTACATCTTCTGGGAAGCGATGGTTTCTCCGATGGTTCTGATGGTCGGAATCTGGGGAGAGGATCAGCGCGTAAAGGCAGCGATCAAATATCTGATCTTCTCGTTCACCGGATCGGTGTTGATGCTTGCGGGAATTCTAATCCTGTATTTCAAAACCGGAACGATCGTGATCGAAGAGTTGTCCACGGGACTTCTACCCGAAATTCCGAAGAACATCCGATTGTTTATGTTCTTTGCGTTCGTTCTTGCGTTCGCGATCAAAGTGCCTTTGTTTCCGCTTCATACTTGGATGCCGGACGTTCACTCGCAGGCGCCTACTGTCGGTTCGGTGGATCTTTCCGGAATCTTATTGAAGATCGGTTTATACGGATTTGTTCGACTTGCGATTCCGCTCTTCCCCGAAGAAATGTTGGAATACAGGGAACTTCTCGGAGGACTTTGTATCGCGGGAATCATCTACGGCGCGGTCATTGCGATGGCTCAGGAGAATTCCAAACGAGTCGTCGCGTTTTCATCCTTGTCGCACATGAGTTTTTGTATGCTCGGTATTTTGAGTTTTACGGAAGAAGGGATGGCCGGAGGAATGCTTCAGATGTTGAACCACGGATTCACCGCGGGGATGCTCTTCTTTATGCTCGGAATGTTGCATGAAAGAATCGGCAACAACGACATCGCAAAGGCGGGCGGTTTGTCCAAACTCCTGCCGGTTTTTTCCGTGTTTTTTGCGATCGCTGTATTTTCCTCGCTCGGAGTTCCCGGAACCAACAGCTTTATCGGAGAATTTTTAATCATACTCGGAAGCATCAAAGCAAACGTCGTATACGGTGCGTTAGCCGCCACCGGAGTCGTGTTCGCCGCGGGTTATCTTTTGTTGTTCGCAAAAAGGATGATTTTCGGAGAGCCTTCCAAAAATCTGATCGAACATCACGATCTCAGTTTGAAAGAATGGATCATTCTGATCCCTACGGTCGTAATGATTTTCTGGATCGGAGTTTATCCAAAACCGTTTTTAAAAGTATTGGAACCGTCGGTTAAAGTCGCATTAAATTCGGCGTCCGCAAAAGCGATTCAGGATCGTACGGCGAGTTCGTTTAAAGAAACGGATCTAAACGGAAAGACGGTGGATAACGCGAGAAAATACGTTTCCTACCGTTCTCTCGGCGAAGAACCGGGCGATTACGAAGAGCGTCTGAACGGTTTTCAAAGTAAATATTCTCTGCCAAAATCAATCCGCAAAGGAAAGGAAACTTCTCCGCCAGGGGACGAGGAGGCTCAAAAATGAATCTAATCCCGAACGTCCTCGATCTATTTTCCATTCTTCCCGCGTTGATTCTCGCTACGGGCGGGGTAGTGCTCATCTGTCTTTCCGTAATATTTAAAACGAAAGAATTCCTCTTCGTGCGATACGTGTCCGGTTTGATTCTTTTGATAGCGCTCGCGAGCGTCTTTTATACGGCGTTTCGTTTTCCGGGAAACGGGGTCTATTTCGGCGGTCAGATCGAAAACTCGGTCTTGTCCTTTTGGCTGAATCTGATCTACATCTCGATGGCGATCGGAACAGCGGCGGTCGTACCGAGAATATTAAAGAATCATAAAATAGAATTTCCCGAGTTTTATCCGCTCTTGCTTTTCGCAACGTGCGGGATGATGTTGATGACGAGCGGACAGGACTTTATTCTCGTTTTTGTCGCCCTCGAACTCATGAGCATTTGCTTATACATTCTGATCGGGATGGCGAGAAGCGATCTGTTTTCCTTGGAAGCTACGTTGAAATACTTTCTGCTCGGAAGTTTTTCCTCCGGGTTTATGTTGATGGGAATCGCGTTTCTTTTCGGAGGAAGCGGTTCTACCAATATGACTGCGGCGTTAAAACCGCTCCTCATCGCAGGGTATCAAGGAAACTTCGCAAAGATCGGACTCGTGTTGTTCATCACGGGAGTCGCGTTTAAGATCGCGCTTTTTCCGTATCACGCGTGGACCCCGGACGCGTACGAAGGAGCGTTGACTCCGGTAACGGGTTATATGTCCACCGCCGCAAAGGCCGCGTCGATCGGACTTCTTCTTGTGCTCTATACGAAGCTACCGCTGCCTTTGGAAGACAGCACCTGGGCTTGGTTGCCTGGAATTCTTGCGTTGTTGTCGATGGTCTACGGAAACCTGCTCGCATTAAAACAGGAAAATTTAAAGCGAATGCTCGCATATTCTTCGATCGCACACGCGGGTTACGTTGTGGCGGGAATTTCCGCGGGAATCAAGGAAGAAGTTCTTTTTTATCTCATCGTATATTCGTTCATGAGTTTGGGAGCGTTTGCGATTCTCGCGTATTTGGAGGAAGGAACCAGACAAGTGACGTTCTTTTCCGTTCAATCCTTATCGGGAGCGAAACCGTTTACTGCGATCGCAATCAACATATTCTTTATGTCCTTGGCGGGAGTTCCTCCGTTCGGAGGATTTTGGGCGAAGTTGTTTCTTTTTCAAAAACTCGCCGAATCCGAACATCTGATGAACCGCATTCTTTTGATCGGTGGCGTGACCAACTCTGCGCTTGCGCTCTATTACTATCTGCGGATCGGAATCGCGACTTTTATGAGCAGCGACGAGGGAGAAATTTCCCGCAATCATGCCGCACCGTTTAGCGTCGGAGTGACCGCAGTCGTTGTGGTTTGTTTCTTTATGGTCGCGCTCGGTTGGTTTTTACTCGTTCCGGGAAATCTTCTCGCGATCGGCGCTTTGCAATATCTGAGCTATTGAGCGATCCATAGCGAGCGAAATAGCCAAACGCCGCGAAGCGACAGCGTTGGCTCCCGACGACGTCGGGAAAGAGAGCGATCCATTTGGGCGCCTCCTTTTGACCTTCGGTCAAAAGGACCACGCTCTTCCGCGACTACGCGTTCGCTACGGCCGCAAGCGGCTGCCTTCGGCATCGCTCCGATCGTTGGCGCGAATTGTGAGAGGCGATTTTGTTGTAGTTCCTACAAATCTGTCGTAATACGAAAAAGCCCCCACCCGAGTTAGGGTGGAGGTGGCGGGCTTGCGGGAACCCTCGACAAATTTTCCTCTAACAGAAAATTCAACTTTTGTAAACTAAAATCCTCACTCACAATCACCGTAGGAACTCCTACAAATCCCCCAGTGCGTCCGAAAGTTCTTGAAGAGTCGCTTCTTTCGGATAAACTCAAAAAATCCATGAAGCGGCTCATTCTACTTTGGATTCTCATCGGATTTTTACCCTATTGTAAAGAATCCGTTCCACCGTCCGCAATCGCGACTCCTACCGATCCGCGGGAGCGCTTCCGTTCGTATTGGGAAGCGGGAACCGCCGAGATTTCGACTTACAATCTGAGCCAGGTTCGTTACGGAGAAAATCATGCGGGCAAGGCGATTCTTGTGTTCGTTACGGAAGACTTCTCCAAAACGAAACAAGTCAAACTCGATCAACCCGAACTCGCCGAAAACGATCGCGCCAAAGTATTAAAGCTCAACTTCGTAAAGAATTTCGTGACGGGGATTTACGCGTATTCGATGACCCTTTCCGTTTTTACGCCGTTGGAAGCGGACAAATATCCGCATACGTTGAAGGAGTCCATGTCCTCTCAGGAATGGTGCGGAAACGCATTCGCACAATTGAATTTAGATAAGGATCAATTCAGAATCGAATCGTATTCTTATTTCGAGTCGGAAGGGGATACGAAGTTCTTTTTAAAAATCGAAATTCTCGAAGACGAACTCTGGAACCGAATCCGTTTGGATCCGGAGTCCGTACCTACCGGAGAAGTCACGTTGATACCCGGGTTATTTCACGTACGACTCAATCATAAGGAATTAAAACCACTCAAAGCGGTCGTTACGAAGCAGAACCAGGAAAACGATTTTATCTATACGATCTGGTATCCGGAAGAGGAAAGGACTCTGAAGATCAGAACGGATTCTTCATTTCCGTTTAAAATTCTCGCATGGGAGGAAACCTTTTTGGATTTCAACGGACATTTAATGACTACCTATGCGGTGTTGGACGCGAGCATCCAGAGCGATTATTGGAATCGAAACAAGAACGAATTCCGGGATTTGAGGAAAAAACTCAAACTTACCGAAGACTCTTTGTTTTAAGAGGTTGTCAGCCTTCTGCCTCTCAAAGAGCCTGTGTTTTTAATCGTATATTCGAAAAATCGAAAAGAGTCTAAAACTCGCGGGAGGAATCGTGAACATCGAAATCGGCAAAGGATTAAACGGTCTTTATTTTGGAATGTCCAAGGAAGACGTAACGTCGAAGTTGGGAGAGCCCGACGAAATCTACGACTATGATTACGAAGGTTCTCTCTCGACCGGGTTCGAATATTTTTCTCAGGAATCGGAATACGAATTCGATAAGGACGAAGGCGATCGTTTGTATTCGATCACGATTTCCAATCCTTCCATCCGTTTATTCGGAAAACCGATCATCGGAGAATCGATCGAAACCATCCGCGAACTCCTGAGTAAAAACGGGATCGACGATTTCGAAGAGGACGATGAGGAACACGATCACGATGATCATGACCACGACGAGGATCATGTCCACGGAGTGACCGCGTTCTCCGATAAACTCAACGCGATTTTTCAGTTCGAAGAAAACGAACTGATCTTTTTCGGATTTAGCCCGCTCTTCAAAGACGACGAGATCGACTGGCCGAAATACTAATCCGAGTCCGGCAAATGGCCGATCCGAAAATCGTTTGACTTTGTCTTTTTAAACGAGAAGCTAAAAGGTCGAATCTCGATTTTATCCGCGGGGTTGTGGTTATGATGGTTCGTATTCGGATCGATCGGTTTTTATCGTTCGTTTTGTTTCTAACGTTCAGCTGCGCCTATTTGAACGTGAATCCCAGTCTTGTCACCGGAGCGGAAGCGAAAGAAATCATCAACGATCGACTTCTCTTAAGTCGAATCGTTTACTTTATGGCTTTGGGCGAACCGGAGCCGGTTCGTTCGAACGCCGCGGCCGGATTGACGCTCACCGTCTTGATTCCCGACGGTATCGGGATCGACGAAAAGAAAATGTATCAGAAAGATGCGGTGGACGAATGCGCGGATCAGATCTTCTTCGTATCCCTGATCTCTACCGGACTTTCGACGTTCGTTTGCAAAGCGACCAACCCTCCGATCAGTATTCCCGTTATCAGTAGAAAATTATAATATTTTAAAATTTTGCCGCGATGAACGTTTCGCTCAGCTCCACTGGAGAGTTTCCGCCGAAGCTGCGTAGATCGCCTTAAAAACTTCTTCCCAACTGTCCTCGACTTCGTGCGTATACCAAGGCCCGAGCCATTCCTCAAGCGCAAAGATCCAAGCTTTTTCCAAAAGAGGAAGCTCTTCCGCTCGGTTGCAGATTTTAATACATTCCATTCCGAAAGAATGAATCGCCTTCTCGAATTGTATTTGTTGGGAACTGGAAAGGACGATATTTCTCGCCGAGTTCATAAAGGATCGAACTTCTTCGAGCTGAAGTCTGCTGAATATATCCTCGTATTTCGAGTTATTTTCTTTCAGATAAAAGAAAAACAATTCGGCGAATTTAATTCGATCCAAGTTGATGATGTCAAATGAAGCGATTAAACTCTTGAGTTGATTTTCCGTCATATTCATATCCGATCTCCGTGAACGATCCCGTTGAAAGATGCGGATAGGATAATCGATGTTCGAGTAAAAAGCTTCTTACTTTATAAGCCAGTGAAGATCAGAATATAAAATGGTATCACGGAACGCCTCATTCATGAAACAGTTCCAACTCCAACACCTCGGTTTTGTCGATTCTCGTTACGTTTCCTTTCGAGTCGGTTAGAACATAAATTTTTTCCTCTTCTTCCAAGGTGCCTAAATACGCCTTTTTATCCTTTAAGACGATTTTGTATACGGGTTCGGACGACGGATTTTTACCGGAGAATTCTTTCTGAACTAAGGTCATCGTTTCGCGGTTATGATTCGTCTCGTCTCCGTTTACCGTTTTCCGGGAATCCTGCGAAAGTTTTTTGTATCGATCGAGTTCGATCGATTGAATTTTTTCGACCTCGATTCGAATCTCCGAAGACGATCCGGCTTTTTCTTTTTCGAAGACGGAATACTCGGCATAGATATCCGCGGTGATTTTGAGTTTCTGCTCGATTCCGCGAGCTCGAACCGCGCCTTCCAGAACGAGGATTCTATCTTTTTCCTGGTTGCGTTTTGCGGTTAATACGAGTGTCGTTCCTAACAACTCGGAATATAGGGAATGAACCCGGGCGGTAACTTTTAAGGAAGGATTTTTCTTATATGTCGTAAATATTACAATTCCTGAATTTAGTTCCAGATCGATTTCGGATTCTCCCGAAAAAATTTTGAATTCCGAGTCTGGAAGAAGACGGACGACCAAACCCAATTCTCCCTCGATCTTGTAATCGCATAAGGATTCTTTTCCGGATTTGAGAAGAAGGGAACGTTTTTCGTTTTTCATCTCGCAGGAGCCGGTTGTAACGGATTTTACGGTTTCAAAGCGCGTTTCCTCACGGAAGAAAAAGAGAAAGTAGAACCCGAGAATTCCGAGTAAAAACAGGCACGCGGCGGCCAATATTCCATTTTTAGAATATTCAGAGAATTGAAAATTCCTGATTGAGGAAACGTTTTCCTCTTTCCCTGAGTTCGGTTCGAGTGATCCGATTTTATTTTTTAATTTCATCAACTCGAAGAATTCTTTTTTGGATCGGGGATCGTTTAAAAATTCCAAGAGCTCTTTTCTTGTCATTTCGTTTGCCAACGCGCGCTGCATTTGGGTTCTTCGGCTTTGATTTTGATTCGTTGACATGATATTTCTCCTAATCACCTTCAAAAGCGAAATCTGCGCGTTGCAGTTTCAATCTTAATACTTGTAACGAAGCGTAAGTCTTGCGATTTACCGTACGCACCGATATTCCCAATGAGTTTGCCGTTTCCTGAATCGTGCATTTCTGCATAAACCGAAATCGGATGATTTTCCTTTCCAATTCCGGTAATTGTTCGATCTCTTTTCGAAGAAGATCCAATTGTTCGTCTTCTTCTTCCGATTTTTTTTCCGTAGTTGCGATCGCTTCCAAATACAACTGCGAATTATCGATTTCCTTATTTTGAACCGTATTCTTCTTTTTAACCGAGTCCAAGAAATGATTCTTCGCGATCGTCAGTATCCAGGAGGTTTCATTTCCTTTTTCGGGGTCGTAATTCCCCCAATAACGCAGTACCTTGATAAAGGTTTCTTGGCAAACTTCTTCGGCTTCTTCAACGGATGCTCCTTTGCTTATAATGAATCTATAAATTATTTCGTAATTTCTCGAATACAATCCGTCGAAATCAAAAGTTTGCTCTTCGAAACTTCGGCTCATCTATTTTTATTAACGAGTTGACCTTTTGAAAAGCGCCAACGAAATCGGAAAAAAATAAAATGTTGAATCGATTCCTGATTTTTTTTCTGATCCTGATCCCCTTTTTTGTTCCTATCTTTACGCTGAATGCGAAGTCGGTTTTGCTTAAAAACGGCAGAAAGATCGAGAATGTGAACGTAAAAATCATCTCTTCGGGATTTGAAGTTCGTTATAAAGACGGGAAAATCGAACGATTCTCCCTGCAAGAAGTGCAGAAGGTTCATTTTTCGGATTCGATTCCGGAAAAAAACTCGCCCGTTGTTTCGAATCAAGATAAGTCAAAAAATTCTTTCCAAAAAACGAAAAACGAAAATCCGAAAGAAAAAGAAGAACTCGTAAATCCGCTTTCACCGAATCCGAACGAAGAATCGGCGAGTCCGTCCGAACCCAAACAAAAGTCGAAGGCCGCCGTCGTTGCCGAAGGTCTGATTCCCGGTTGGTCTCGTTTGGTTCGTTCCGATTCGTATTCTTGGAAAGGGGTAGGTTTCTTTTTGATGGCGGCGGAACTCTTTCTCGCTTATAAAAGTTACGTATATCTCAAAGCACCGACTCCGGGGCAAGAGGCGGATCTTCCTCCCTCTTCTCAGATGTTGATCGCTATCGCGCTGAATGATAATAACCTGATCAACGTGGCCTTTGCGAATTCTACCTATTCAAATTCTCAGAAAGTCGTTCTTTCGGATGGAACGGTGATGGAGAGGGACCGTTATTTTCAAGATAGACAAATGTATGTTTCAGCGTTCGTTTTCGTTTTATTGCTCGATGCGTTTTTGGGTTACCGTCAAGAATTCAGAAACGTTGTTCCTTCTTTCAGCGTTTCCTTCCAACATAAGGAAGTATCGGGAGGAATCACGATTCGTTTTTAAATACGGCGTGGCACAATTTTTTTTTTGAATCGTTGGCTTGATTAGAATCCATCAGGAGGACTCAAACCAATGTTTCAAAAAATATTCTTTACGCTGACGACCGTCTTGCTCGTGATCCAATGCGGAGGCAAAGGCGGAGACGATTCGAACGAACAAGCCGCGCTTCTTTTGGCGCTGATGCCTAAGGACCAGGGAATTTCCGGTGTGTATGCGATCTTAGCCAAACAAAACGGCGGAGGAGGAGGCGGTGCGGGAGCGTATTCCAAAGGAAACGTTTCTCCCTTTCAAGCATATAGCGGTACGTATCCTTGTCCGAGAGGCGGTAGCGATACGGCCAACGGAGATATAACTATGGGTATGGCGGGAGGCGTCTTTACCGCGACTTTGACCGCAATCAAACACACCTACACGGCCTGTTCTTTCCTCGCTCCTCGTATCGACGGATCCAGTCAGGATTCTTCGTTGCTGGTTCTGAACGGAGACGTTTTACAGTCTGGAACGATCTCTCAGACCATGGATCCGGCAAATACGTCGACTTTGATTAAAGTTACTCAGAGCGGAAGTTACAATCTTTCTTCCAGTAATTATACGGTGAACGGTTATCTTTATCCGAAGTTCGATCTTACGTTTTCCACGAACAATTCCAAACTTACGATCGAGAACGCGAACGATCTGGATAAAGCGACTGTGACCGTAGACGAAACGACTCACGTTACGGGTACGATCGGCGATAAGTCGATCGATACCACTTACACCTTAAAAACCACTTTTAAGATGAAGTAACCGCCGTTTCGACCCGTCGATCGATTCCTTTTGCGAGAACCGAATCGGCGGGTTAAGAACTTCTTCTTTGAAACAATGTTCCTTTCGATTTCGCTTAACATTTTCTGCCGTCCATTCGCTTCGAAAAATTTTATTTCCAAATTAAGTGCGAAAATTCCCTCATTTTTTTTTCGGATTTCTGTCTCAGAATGTGGCCGTGACTTCCATATTTAGATCGTTCCTTAGGAGGATCCAAGTATGAAACTTAAAAAACTGATTCTATCGTTTACTCTTTTGCTGTTTATTTCCAATTGCGGGGAAAAGAAAGACGATTCGCAGAATAACGCTCTTTTGCTGTTGGCTTTACAGAATCAAAACCCGGGTATCTCCGGTTTGTATGCTTCGTTGATGGCGCGCAGCAATAACGGAGGCGGCGGAAATTACTCGACCGGAAGCGTTTCTCCCTTCGCTTTGATCACCCAGTCGCAAGATTGTCCCAGAGGCGGAAACATGACCCTCGCCGGAGATCTTACGCAAGCCATGAACGGCGCTTCGATGAACGCTCAATTTACGGGAATCAAAATCACTTATACCGCTTGTTCTCTGATGGCGCCGAACGTGGAGTCCGCCGGTAATTCTTCGCAAATGCTTTTGGAAGGAGAGCTGGAACAAAACGGAACGATGACCGTGACCGTCGATCCTTCCTCGACTCAGAGTTTGCTCAAAACGACCGGGAACAGTTCGATGACGATCAGCTCCAGTTCTTATAAAGTGAACGGTTATCTGTATCCTAAGTTTGAAGTCACGTTTACGACTACCGGCTCGAAAACCACGATCGAAAATGCGAACGATATGGACAAGGCGGTTATGACGATCGAAGAAACGGTGAACATTTCCGGATATGTCGGGAGCGAAAAAGTATCCGGTTCTCATAGTTACAAAACACAGCTTAAATTGAAATGAGTCCTATTTCGCCGAGGGACTCGAATCCCCCGGCGTTTCCCGTCTTAGAATTTCATTCCCTTCGCATCTCGAAACTTCTTTCCGTTCGAATCGAAAGTTCCCGTAAAAATTTAAAAATTTTGAATATTTATAAATTGGAATGTATTTCGAGCAAAGGGACGGCTTTTTTATCCTTCGATTTCTTATAAAAATAGAGTTGAGCGAAATCGAGACCGATGACAAAAAAGTCCCCGGTGAATCTTATGAACAAATACGTTCTTCTTTTGGTCGCAATCGTTTCCCTATTCTGCGGCCATTTCGTTTGGTCGTTTACGGGCCGTTCCCATTCGATGAGAAAACCCGATCTTCGTTTGGAGCGGATCGAAAGTTTCGGCAAGGACGTAAAAAAAGGAAATCTTTTGGGCGTTCAGCCTTGGATGATTCCGAACGATTATTCCAAAGAGGAGAATTTTCGGGAAAAGATCGAATCGTATCTCGAGACAGCCCACAAAAGAGGATTCTTAAATTCGAAAACGATCGTCGTTTTCCCGGAATATTTGGGAACTTGGTTGGTGGTTGCGGAGGAAAAAGAATCCGTGATTTCCGCTACGAAAATCGAAGAAGCGATGCGGACTCTTGTTTTGAGCAACGCCTATTCGTTCATCTGGAATTTACTCAAGGCCAAAGGAAAGGATTCCGTAAGGGACGCTTTGTTTCGAATGAAATCAAAAGAAATGTCCTCGATTTACGTTCGCACGTTTTCCGAATTGGCCCGTAAATACAAGATCACCATCGTTGCCGGGTCGATTCTTCTTCCCGAACCTTCGGTCGTAGACGGAACCTTACGCGTCGGGCACGGGGCGTTAAAGAACGGATCCTTCGTATTTTCGAGCGACGGTAAAGTCGTGGAGAATTCTCCCTTGAAGATTTATCCGATCGAGGACGAAAAAACCTTCGTCGAAGCGGCTCCGATCGTAGACCTCAAGGTTTCGTCCGTTCCGGCGGGAAGGATCGGGGTTCTGGTCTGTGCGGATTCCTGGTTTCCGGAAGTCTACGATACATTCAAAAAACAGAATGTAGATTTCGTAGTGGTTCCTTCGTATGTGGCGCCGGATAACGCCATGGCTGCGGTTTGGAAGGGTTATAACGGAGCTTCCAATCCGAAGGACGTTTCTGCTCTTGACGTCGATCGGATCACGGAAGGGGAGGCTTGGTTGAAATACGCGCTTGGGGGAAGAATGTCGAAGTCGGGCGCGACTCACGGGATCAACGTGTTCCTCAGAGGTTCTCTTTGGGATTTGGGTTCGGACGGAGAGACCATTTGGGTGAAACGTTCGATCGCTAAGACCTTTCCCCGTATTCACGGAGCAAGCATCGTAAACCTCTGGATCGATTGAGGAAAAGATTTATTTCTTGAAAACTCTTTGAAAAGGAATCTCCTTGGCGCATGTCACTATTTCTTTTTGAAACCTTTGCAGATAATTTTCAAACCAAGCACAAAGACGTAACCTCCGGAAAATGGTTCGGATTAAATTCTTTGAATCTAGATGGAAAACCCTTTGTTACCTTTTTTCAAGGCGAACTCGTTTTGAAACTCGGAGCGGATAAGATCGCCGAGATCATTTCCCGTTATCCGGGCGCAAAACTTTTCGATCCGTCCGGAAACGACCGAGCGATGAAGGATTGGCTTCAGGTTCCCGTGGAATTCCAGGAAGACTGGCCTTCTTTGGGCGAAAGCGCTTACGATCTCGCCGTGTTGAATCAGGAAGCTTCCCCCGCTCCGAAAAAAGCCGCCGTAAAAACGGCTAAGAAGAAGGCTCCGGCTAAAAAGAAAAAGGCCGCTCCGAAAAAGAAGACCAAAGCCAAAAAGGTTTCACCGAAAAAAGCGAAACCTAAAACAAAGGTGAAGGTGAAGGCGAAGCCGAAAGCCAAGAAGAAGGTCGCGAAGAAAAAGACCGCGGCTAAAAAGAAAAAGAAGAAGTAGGTAATCGGTAGGCCGTAAACCTCTTTTCTGTAAGGAGGTTTACGGAGGATCGGTTCGAAGCGATACGGAGCAATGCGTACCCGAAACGTTATTTCTTCGGTTCGAACACCTTTTTCAAAAATTCTTCCTCCTCCTTGAGGATCAACGTCTTATCGCTCTTCATGTATTTGGAAAACAACACGTGATCTCCGAGTTCTATCCTTACCGCCTTATTCAACGGACTCGCTTTCCCATTCGCATTCAATTTTTTGAATGCGTTTAACATCGATTGAACGGAAGCCGACGCGTCCTGTTCCTTATCGTTCTTATAATAATAGAACAAAAGAACGGGAGAAGAAATCTTGGAGAACGGATCGGTTCCTAAAATGAATTCGCGCAGATCCGAAAGATTTTGAACCGCTGCGAGATATTGATCCCTATACCAGAATGCGCTTGCAGGATCGCGCTTTTGAGCTTCCGTGGATTTGCGGATCTTTCCCATTACGAGATGTGCGAAATCCTTTCCCCAGGAGAATTGATAGATTCCTCCGAGGGCGCTCGTGAAATCGTAAAAGGGAGATCCTAAGATCAAAGCGTGAACCCGTTCCGGATACTTCGCGGCCAAATACGTCGAAATCAGACCGCCCATGCTCGTTCCGATTAGAATCGTTTTGTTTCCGAGTTTTTCCGTTTCCAAAAGTGCCGTCTCGGAATCCTGAAGAATCTCTTGAAACGTGGTGTCTCTGTGATCTTCCAGATTGGTTCCGTGTCCCGGAAGACGAACGTAATAAAGATTCGCTTTTAAATCCTTTGCGAGTTGGTCCGTGACTTCTTCCCCTTCCGCGCGGGAAGCTCCGAAGCCGTGGATATAAAGAATGGCGTATTCCGTTTTACCGGGAGAATAACGAACCAGCTTTTCTTCGTTATTCGGTCTGGCCTTTTTCTCCTGACTGATTTTAAGTTTCTCTTTGTAATACGCGTCGAAGTCGGAATGTAACGGAACCGTTTTGTATTCGTATTTCGGCGTTCCCGCATAAAACGTGACGACGAGAAAAAGGGCGAACGTTCCAAAAATCCCCAGGGCCCACTTGAGTATCTTCATCTTTTTATGTTTCCTCACTACTCGAATGGAACAATTCAATCCTTCGGATTTGATCCTGCAAGAAAAATTGTTTGGAAGGATTTGCGGTCTTTGTTAAGATGACTTCGTTTTAGGATCGTTCCGCAAAACGCCGATCGAACGGCTCGGGTGGGAAGAATTCCCCCGAATTCAATACAGAAGCGGACGTCCGGTGTTTCGGGTTCGGATTTTCATTTTAAAAGGAATTCTTTTTTAAGGAGAATCGTATGAATTCAGTTGCCTCTTCCATGCGGGAGAATCCCAAAAAACTAATCGCGTTAGTTTTCCTCGGCGGGATCGGTCTTGCTCTTTGCGATCAAATCCACGTACAGTTCAACGTGCTGAGATACTTTCATTTCGGAGTATTCGGTCAGGCTTGGTGGGTGGCTCCTCAATTCGTACTTGCAACTTTACTAATGTATCTCGGGGCTTCTTTTTTTAGGAAAGAAGCGGAAGCCTTCGATGTTCGTGATTTCGTTTTAAGTCTTATCTGGTTCGTTGCGGCGTATCTTGCCAGCGGAATCTTTGCGGGCAGTGCCTATACGCTTGCAGCAATCTACTTAGGCGCTTGGCTTTTCCGGATGATCTTTTCGATGGAAGCGAAGTCTTTGACTGTCTTTTCGATTCTTCTTGCGATCGGAGGAACCGGCGCCGAAGCGATCATTTCCGGCGCGGGACTGTTTGTGTATAAGCGGCCGGACTTTTTATTCGTTCCGATCTGGCTCCCCGGTTTGTATCTGCACGGAGCGCCTTTGATCTGGAATCTGATCTCTTGGGTCAAACAGGAAAGTCGTTCGTAAATTTTACCGTAGGAAGTATAACATCCAAATAGAATATTCTCATTGTCGAATGTTCTATTCGGATAGGGAATCACACTTTTGAAACTCGGGCTAATCGGCGATATTTCCCCTAAAAATGCTCGAATCCCCTGTAGTTGAACTCGGATTCCGTCCCGTTCGCATTAAAATATCGGACACCTTTCCATTCTCCCGTTGCTCTTCCGATCTTTGTAAGGGCGATTCCGCATAACGTAGCGGGGAGTTCCTGCGGACTCAAAAACAAAAGTTCCAATTCTTCCCCGGAACCGAGCGCCTCGTTCAAACTTAAAAAAGCCTTCGCGTTTGCGGGAAGAGGAACCGCGTCCAAATCGATTTTCAGACCGAGTTCCGACGATGACGCGAGTTTCGGGAGATCCTGCAGAAGACCGTCGGTCAAATCCATACAACAAGAAACTGGATATTGTCGCGAAAGTTCGCGAGCGACGTTCAAACGAGCTTTCGGTGTCAGATGTTTTTCTAAAGCGAGCGTGCGAAGAGGTTCCGTCACATCCAAATGTTCGCTGAGAATCTTATATCCCAATTGAGAAAGTCCGACCGAACCGGTGAGATACAAAAAGTCTTCCTTCTTACCGCCCGAACGTTTCCAAGGGGTGGCCGTAACTCCGATCAAAGTCAAAGTCAGATTCAAAGAAGAAGAGCGATACGTATCCCCTCCGCACAGCTCGATTCCGTAAGAGGAAAGCGTTTCCTGCAAGGCCGATGAAAACGGAAGAATCCATTCTTCTTTTGAAGCTTTTGCGCTGAGTCCTAAATTCAAAAATGCTTTTGTGGGAACTCCACCGCCTGCGGCGATATCGGAGACGTTCACTTCGACGAGTTTTCGGGCGATTTCTTTCGGACCGCTCCATTCGTTTCTAAAATGAGTTCCTTCGCAGATCGTATCGGTGGTGAAGATCCGACCTTCGTCGTCCAGATAACAGTCGTCAGTCTGAACGCTGCCGGGAGGATACAGAACGCGGATGATTTCAGATTCTTTCAAAATGGAAATTTCCTTCAAAAACCTTGACTTTCTTCGATTTCGGGGCAGTCTGAAAGACTATGAAACGAATCATTCTATTCTATTGTTTGATCCTACTCCCATTTGTCGCCGGATTTTCAGAAGCTCCGACCAAAAACCAAAGCTGTAATTATTCGTATGATCACGCGAGTACGAAGTTCGGCTGGAAGGCGTTCAAGTTTACGGAGAAGACAGGCGTCGGCGGTTCTTTCGACAAGATTTCAGTGGACGGAACTCCGTCCGGAACTTCCGTCGAAAAAGTCTTGAAAGGAATCAAATTCACCATCGATCCGAACACGGTCAACTCGGGGAACAACGACCGTGATGCGAAGATCAAATCCGCATTCTTCTATCCGCTGAAACAAAACGGGAAAATCGAAGGGAAGGTCGTAACCGTAGAATTGAATTCCGACAAAACATCGGGGAAGGGCGCGATTGAACTTAAGTTCAACGGGGTTTCCAAAAAGTTGGATGTAACATTCGACCTACACGAAGGGGCACATCTCAGCGCGAACGCGAAGTTGGATCTTGCAACTTGGAAGGCTCTCGGAGCGGTCGAGGCTCTCAACAAAGTCTGTCTGGATCTGCATAAGGGAAAGGACGGCGTTTCCAAACTTTGGCCGGAAGTGGAACTTACGATTTCCACAATGCTGAAGGCGGATTGCAAGTAATCGAAATTTTGTGGGAACTCCTGCGGGCGCCTCGTTCCGATTCTCGGAACGATCGGGCTTCTGCGCGGCTTCGCTTTCGCTTCGGCTCCCGACTCGTCGGGGAGCCGCTTCGCGCCGCTCCGATCCCTGGCGCGGGGATTCTTCCGAAAAAGTTGTCCTTTCCTTTTTTAAGTAGGAACTCACACGAATTCCGAGGTCGGCCAACGACTTATATCGTGAAACCGGATGTATGAGTTCCCACAAATTCAACGGATTGTAAATTGGAACTGATTCGTACTTCCAAAAAATGTAGGAACTCATACAAATTCAAAAAAATTGTCCTAAGAACGAAAGAGTTCCCGCGTTTTTAAATTCGGATCCGTCGATTCCGATTGGAGTTCCCACATTTCGCGAATTCGAGCCTGAATGAAATTTCGTAAAGAAAACTGGATGCCCGTTCGGATGGAGTTCCGTCCACTTCCTTCTTTGTAGCTCCGACTTCGATTTACAAAATCCCCCGCGATAGCGATTGCAGCGGAAATCCCCGAACCGAAAAACGAAAACTTGATTGGCATTTTTACGATGGATCGGTTCGGTGAGGGATTGGAGCGAAAAGCGCGTTCGCTCGCCTCGAAAACGGAGAGAATGCGCGAGCGAATCGCCCAAACCGCGTACTTTGGCTCTTTTTTCTTGACTTTGGGGGTCAAAGCGAAACTCTGGCACCTACAGGACGATTTTTCATGTCAGTATTATCAAAAGCGCATAAAACTCCTTCTCTTACGAAAGAAAATGCCGTTAAAGGCTGGTTCGTTGTAGACGCGGAAGGAAAAACCCTGGGAAGACTCGCTTCCGGGATCGCCGCAAGACTTCGCGGAAAACACAAAGCAACTTTTACTCCGAACCAAGATTGCGGAGACAATATCATCGTTATCAACGCTTCCAAAGTGAAAGTGACCGGTAACAAAGAAACTCAGAAACTATATTATCATCACTCTCGTTATCCGGGCGGGATGACCGAAACCGTTTTCAAAGACTTAATCGCAAAACAACCTGAAAAGGTGATCTACGAGGCCGTAAAAGGAATGCTTCCCAAAAGCAAACTCGGAGATAAGATGCTCACCCATTGCAAAATTTTCTCGGGTGCTGAACACAACCTCCAGGCACAAAAGCCTGTGAAACTGGAAATCTAAGGAGACCTGAATGGCACCCGCTAAAGAAATCTGGGCTGTAGGAAGAAGAAAAACCTCCGTTGCCCGTGCAAAAATCAAAGAAGGTTCCGGTAAAATCACCGTAAACCACAAAGATATCAAAGATTATCTTCAAAACCGCAAAGCAATCATCGAAGAGGCGGTTCGTCCTCTTTCTCTTCTGAACGTTCAAGACAAGTATGATCTGAATCTGAACGTGACCGGAGGGGGAATCACCGGACAAGTCGGAGCAATCCGTCACGCAGTTGCAAGAGCGATCTGCAGAATTAAGCCGGAGTTCCGTCCAGCCGTGAAAAAAGAAGGATTCTTAACCAGAGATCCAAGAATGGTGGAAAGAAAGAAATACGGTCTACACAAAGCGAGAAGAGGAACTCAGTTCTCCAAACGTTAAGTTTCTTTTTCATTTCATTTCGTTTTTTGAAATGCCTGAATCTCTTTCGTCCGAGAGCTTCAGGCATTTTTTGATTTTAGAGGTATCATGAAATTCCAATCCGTAGCGGAAATCCGCGAAATCTTTTTAAACTACTTCAAAGATAAGGCTCACAGCGTAGTTCCGTCTTCTTCTCTTCTGCCTGCGGGAGATCCCACACTTCTTTTTACGACAGCCGGAATGGTTCAGTTCAAACCGCTTTTTACCGGCGCGGTGGAACTCCCTTATACGAGAGCCACTTCCTGTCAAAAATGCCTGCGGACCACCGACCTTGAGGTCGTAGGTAGAACGGAACGCCATTGCACTTTTTTCGAAATGCTCGGGAACTTCAGCTTCGGGGATTATTTCAAGGAAGAAGCGATTTCCTATGCGCTCGATTGTTCCGTCAATCACCTGGGCTTTGACAAAGAAAAAATTTGGGTCACCGTTTATACGGACGACGACGAGGCGGAAAAAATCTGGTTGTCCAAAGGAATTCCTAAAGAGCGCATAACGCGTCTCGGAAAAAAAGACAACTTCTGGGGACCGGCCGGGGACAGCGGAGCCTGCGGACCTTGTTCGGAGCTGTATCTCGATCGCGGAGTGGAAAAGGGCGGACCGGATTGTGCGACGAGCGGAACCTGTAGACCTGGTTGCGACTGCGATCGTTTTTTAGAATTTTGGAATATAGTTTTCAATCAGTTCAACCAGGACACCGAAGGGAATCTGCATCCTCTCAAACAAACCGGAATCGACACGGGTTCCGGACTCGAACGGGTCGCCTTATTGCTGCAAGGCGTCGACTCGGTTTATGACACCGACGAACTCCGCAAGATCATTTCCTTTTACGAAGAATTATCCGGAATCGAATACACGAACGAAAACAAAACGCCGTTTCGAGTCGTAACCGATCATATCCGTTCCGTTCTTTTTTCGATCGGAGACGGAATTTATCCGGATAGAACGGGAAGAGGTTACGTGATCCGTCGTTTGATCCGCCGCGCGACCCTTTTCGGAAGAAAATTGAATTTCAGAGAACCTTTCCTTTACAAACTCGTGGATAAGGTGGTCGAGATTTATAAATCCCGTTATCCTGAACTCGGTAAAAACGCGAAGGCGATTCAAAAAACGATTCTCGCGGAAGAGGAACTTTTCTTAAAAACCCTCGAACTCGGTCTCGAAAAGATCGAAACCCTCGTAGAAAGAACGAAAGCAAACGGAAGAACGATCTTTTCCGGAGCGGACGCATTCTTACTTTACGGAACGTACGGTTTTCCCGCCGAGATGACCGAGGAAATCGTCGCCGAACAAGGACTCGACTTCGACAAACAAGGATTTCAAGAAGAACTCGAAAAAGACAGACAGGTTTCCAGAGAATCTTGGAAGGCCCACAAGGTTTCCTTGATGACCGGCCAATCCGTAGAAAAAACGGAATTTCTCGGTTATTCTTCTTTATCAGGAAAAGGGAATATTACACATTTATTTAGTGATAATAAACCTGCGATCGTTTTGAAAGCGGGACAAGCGGGGGCGATCGTTTTAAACCGAACTCCTTTTTATCCCGAAGGAGGAGGTCAGGTCGGCGATACTGGTTTCTTGCGTCAGGGCAAAAGTGTATTCAAGGTTTTGGACACACAGAAGGAAAACGACGTCATTCTTCATTTTGGAGAAATGCTCAGCGGTGAATTTTCCATCGCGCAGGAACTCGAAGCCGAAGTGGAAGCGGTCCGCAGAGAACGTTTGCGTTTTCACCACTCCGGAACGCATCTTTTGAACGGGGCGCTCCGCAATTTACTCGGGGATCACGTCCTGCAAAAAGGTTCGATCGTATCGCCGGAATATCTTCGTTTCGATTTTTCTCATCCTTCCGCGTTGACGGGAGAAGAGATCCGTAAGATCGAATCCCGGGTCAACGAATCGATCCGTAAGGATTTCCAAGTTTCTACCAAGGAACTCGGAATCGACGAGGCGAAAAAAACCGGAGCCGTTGCGACCTTCGGAGAAAAATACGGAGATCAGGTTCGAGTCGTCCAGATGGGAGATGCGTCCGTCGAATTCTGCGGCGGAACGCACGTTTCTCATACGGGCGAGATCGGTTACTTCTTTATCAAAAAAGAATCTTCTCCCGGCGCCGGAAACCGTCGTATCGAAGGGGTCTGCGGTCCCGCGGTGATCGAAACGTTCCAGAACCGTTTTGCGGAACTCACCGAATCCGTGCAGAACTTAAACTTAAAAATCAAATCGGAGTTAGGCGAAGAAGGAGCCAAACTTCTCATCACTTCTCCCGTGCCCGGGCCGGATGAGATTCGGGAAAAACTCGAAAAAGAAGGCGCAACCGCCGTAACATTCTTCCGTGATCTTTCCGAAAGCATCGCCGCGAAGATCGAAGAAGGCACTTCTTCCTTTTTGAAAACGAAGAAGAGCTTGGAATCCCGCGACTTCGAGAACAACGCGTCGGTGATCGAGAGAGTGTTCGCTTCTTCCGTCGAGACCGGAACAGGTAAAATCGTATCCGCGATTTTCGAAGACAAGGACCCGAATTCTCTCAAAGGTCTTTCCGACAATCTCAAAGTCCGCGAAAAAAATCTTCTCGTGATTCTCGGCAGCAAAAATGCGGAGAACGCAAGCATCGTAATCACCTGCTCTTCCGAACTCGTTTCCAAAGGGATTCATTGCGGAAATCTCGTTAAGGTCGCCTGCGAAGTGTTAGGCGGAAAGGGCGGCGGAAAACCCGATATGGCGCAAGGCGGAGGTAAGGAAAAACAAAATCTCGAATCCGCGATCGCGGGCGCCGTGAACGAAGCAAAACAAATCTTAACCGGAGAAAGAGTATGAGTGATCCTTCCTTTGACGTGGTTTCCGAAATCAGCAGACCCGAGTTGACGAACGCGGTCACTCAGGCTCTCGGTGAAATCAAGAATCGTTTCGACTTCAAGGGTTCCAAATCCGACATTCAACTCGAAGACGAACAACTCGTTTTGACTTCGGACAACGAAGCGAAGTTGGAAAGTGTGATCGACGTTCTCGTTTCTAAAATGGCGAAACGCGGAATCGGCTTAAAGAATTTCGACTTCAAATCCAAGATCGAACCAGCGACCGGCGGCACCGTTCGGATGAAGGTGAAGATCCGCAAAGGGATGGAAAAGGAACAGACCAAAGAAGTGACGAAACTCATCAAGGATTCCAAGCTGAAAGTCAACGTCACGATCATGGGAGAATCCGTGCGCGTAACCGGCAAAAAAAAGGACGATCTTCAGGAAGTGATTCATCTTCTGAAAACTTCCGATCTTCCCTTCGACGTTCAGTTTACGAACTACAAATAACCCCGCCAGAACGCCGGTTGTCTTATCGAGCGGCGTTTCACTTTTTCTTTTCGAGCAAGTTTCTTGACAGGATTTCTTTTCTCTGTCAAAATCTGCTTTCACACAGAAACGATAGATAAGTTCCACTATGCCTATGACCGATTTAAAAACGGATAAAGACTTCGCCCTGCTTCCGGAAGGAACCTTGGCGGAGCTTTTGGATGGTGAGATAATTATGGTTCCAGCTCCGATCCCCGAGCATCAGAGAGTTTCCGGTAAGTTGTTTACTCTGCTTCTGCAGTGTGTTGAACGTAAAAAACTCGGTGAAATTTTCTTTTCACCCATCGACGTATTCCTCGACGAACACAACGTGGTTCAACCCGATCTCGTCTATATTTCCAAAGCTAAAAATTCCATCATCGGAGAAAAGAGAATCGAAGGCGCACCCGATTGGGTCGCGGAAATTCTTTCCGAAGGAAACGCCTATCACGACTTAAAGACTAAAAAGAAACTCTATGAAAAACATGGAGTCCGTGAATACTGGATCGTCGATCCGATGGAACGTTCCGTAGACGTATATTCCAACGGTGAAGGCGGTTTTAAGCTGATCGCGTCCGCGAGTTCAGGAAAAATCGCTTCGACAGTTTTAGAGGGATTTTCCGTGGAGATAGAATCCCTTTTTACAAAACCACATTAAATCATCGTAGGTGACCCGGAAACCGTTCGATTCTTCGAAAAGAAGAATCCTTTTCTTAAACAAATCGCCGCGTAATTTGGTCAAACTAGTATGAAAAAGAAGTTACTCATCGGTGTTTTAGTATGTTTTGTTACCTTCGGAATTTCAGCGGAAGACGAAAGTCCCGTAAAATTCAAATTGGAAAAAAGTTTCGGAAATTCATATCTCTTAAAAATCGTTCATCCCACCAATTACGGAATTCAAAAAGACGCTCCTCATAAGATTCTCTTGAATGCGGGTCAAGGCCTGAAGGTGGAAAAAGCGGATCTGAAAGTGAAAGGGAAAACTTCCGAAAAGAAAAAGGAATATCTCGCTTCCGTAGATCCGATTCAGTTAACGGTCACCGGCAAGGGCTCCTTGGAAATTCACGGTAAGATTTATTACTGCAACTTCGACAAGAATATCTGCATTCCCGGCAAAATCCAACAAGTAGAAACGATTCAGTAGCGGGTTCGCGCTTCCGAATAAGAATCACCGTTCTCAGATTATCTCTTCGATTGAAAATCGTATTTTGAATTCAAGAGATTTGCGCGACGTTTCGATCGCCGTTTCTGAAATCGACCCTATTTCGTCTAACGTTCAAACTCTAACGTTTGAGCGAAGATTTCAATCCGGGAGAACTGACTTGAAACAAAAAGTAAGTTTTCCCTTGGATGGAACCGGAATGTTTTACGATCTTTCCTTTTGATTCCACGAGTTCTTTCAAGATCGTTTTGTCGGCTGGACGGAAGGTTTCTCCCTTTTCCGCGATCAACAGATTGAGGGCGCGTTTGCGCGCCAAGTCTTGCGCGACGTCCGCGTTTCCTTCCAAAGAAGATATGACGACTTGAAACGTATCCGAATTCAAAAAACCTTCGGGGGCTTTGATGAACTCGTCCGCGGGATTATCGTTCGATTCTTCCCGAACGGTCGTGGTTTCCTGTTGACCCGGAGGAACTTCGGCTTTCTTTCCGGAAGAAGTGCATTGGCTCAGGAACAATAAGGACAGGGTACATAAGAAAAGTTGAATCGACTTCATGGAGCCTCCGGAGTTTCTTCTTTGGAGATGGGTTGAATGCCCTTTCGGATAACGTTCGCATACAAATCTTTCTGAATATTTCTGTAAATGAAAGTACAATTCGCGGAGTCCGTATAATCTTCCCTAAAAAGAAACATCGAATTTAAGAACCAAGCAAAGGCCCCGCGATACGCAAGCACGTCCTGCGCGAGCTGCTTTGCCTTCTCCTTATCTTTTTTCTCGGCTTGGGGATCGGGAATCGACGAAGCCGTTCGCGTTTGGGAAGAATTCGGATCGTTCGTAGCGGACTGATTGGAACCGGCGGTGCTGGAAGAACTTCCCGAAACCGCGATTCCTCCCGGAGTTGTGGAAGCGGCGGACGTCGTGCTGGAAATCTGACTGGGAAGCGCGGGTGCGGAGCTGCTCGAAAGATCGGCGGGAATCGCTCCTCCGTAAATTCGATCGTTCTCCCGAATCTCTCTGATCAAAATGGAAACCGCGATCTCGTCCCGTTTCGTTTCCGCGATCTTTCTACACTGGGTTCGCAATTCCTTAATTCCTGCGTCCTTTGCGGGAAGGGGAACCTTGACTAAGATCTGAAAGAATTCCCTGGAAATAAAACCAGTGTCCCGCACATTCTCCAAAACTTTTTGTCTGTATTCCGGATCGGCGGGCACGCAGGAGAAAAGGAAGAATAAAATCGAAATTTCTAAGATTCCAAAACGCAACCGCCGCATGAGACAAGCATTTCCGAAACCACGCCGAAAAGGAAGCAGGATTTTTCCGGGAACTTTCTGGACACCAGGTTCCGAACGGGAAAGACTGTAAGCTATGCGTTTCACGAAACCGATTCTTAAACCCCTTGTGATTTTCGGAATCTGCGTCTTACTTTCGAGCGCGTCTTTGTTTGCGGACGCTTCGATTTTTTCCGGACTCAAGAAGTCTTTGGAAGAAAAGACAAGAACCTTTCAAATGGAAAACGGACTGAGGGTCCTTATGATGAAACGGGAGGATTCTCCCACCATCGCGGTTTATACGAAATTTTTAGTAGGTTCCGCGGACGAAACTCCGGAGATTGCGGGAACCGCCCATCTCTTGGAACATATGTTGTTCAAAGGAACCAAGAACATCGGAACCACGAACTACGAAAAAGAAAAACCGTATCTGGAGCAGATCGCCGTTTGGGGAAAAAGATTGGATTCTCTTCGCATTCAAGAATTGGAATTAAAATCCAGAGGCGAAGAACCTTCGGCGGAATTTAAGAATCAAATCGAAACCCTGAAAAAAAGATTCACCGCGCTGCTGGAACTTCATCGTAAATTCGTAATCTCTAATGAAGACAATTATATCTATTCGAGAAACGGCGGAGTCGGTTTTAACGCATACACTTCGAACGACGTTACGAACTATCAGATTCTTCTTCCCGCGAACCGATTGGAAATCTGGGCCAAGCTCGAATCGGATCGTTTGAAAAATCCTATATTACGAGAATATTATACGGAACGGGAAGTCGTTCTCGAAGAAAGAAGAATGCGCGTCGAAAACAGAGGTCTCGGAATTCTCCGCGAGAAATATATGGACGCTGCGTTTCCGGCGGGTCATCCGTATCGAATGCCAGTGATCGGCTATGAAAAGAATCTAGGTTTTCTCGATCTCGAAAAAACCGAAACGTTCTTTAAAAACTATTATGATCCGCAAAGAATGGTGATCGCCGTCGTGGGCTCCTTGGATTTCGAAAAGACGGAAACGATTCTCCGCGGCTATTTCGGAGATTTGAAAAAAGGAAAACCGCAACCTCTCAAGAAAGCGGCCGAAGCGGGATTCGGCGGACCGAAATTCGTTTCGGTCGTTCATCCGAGCACACCCTCCAAAATCATCGGCTTTAACAAACCCGCGTTTCCTCATCCGGACGACGCGGTGTTCAGCATCATCGATACGCTTCTTGCGGAAGGGGAATCGGGACGGTTGTTTAAAAAACTCGTTCTCGAAGAGCAGGTCGCGCAGGGAGTATATTGTTGGAACGGAGATCCCGGCGATCGTTTGTCCAATCTGTTTTCGATCTACATCACCAACAATCAAAACGCCGATCAAAAGAAAGTGGAGAATCTCGTTCAAGAGGAATTGGATCGTTTAAAAACCGAACCTGTGACCGCGGAAGAACTCTTTAAAATTAAAAATCAAATCCTAGGCGGTTATCTCCGGGCCTTGGACGACAACGGAAAACTCGCCGACGTTCTTTCCCTCTATCAACTTTTATACGGGGATTGGAAGGAACTTCTCAAAGGATACGAAGAATTGGATACGGTGACTCCGGAAGACATTCAGCGTGTCGCCAAAAAATACTTCGTAGCCGAAAACAGAACGATCGCGGAATTGAATCCGCCCGTTAAGGAAACAAAATTATCCGGGAACCGATGATGCCGAACTTAGAACAGAACATGATATTTAACAGGAAAACTTCAAAAGAACGTTTCGCTTTCGGCCTTCCGTCCGAATTTGCGGCAAAGGACCGAGTTCGTTCGAACGAACGGAGCTTGGCGGTTTCGAATCCGCGTTTTACGGTTTCAAAAAAGAATTCGTACATGAGAATATTTTGTTATTCTTTTGTATTGCTTCTCGCAACCGTTCTGCCCGTCTCTTCGGCGCCGGGAGACTTCGTCAAAAACGTAAAGGTTCCGCCTCTCAGTTTCGAGTTTCCCGAAGTACAGACCTTTTCGTCCGGAAAAGGAACCGAAGTGTATTTTTTACCGGGGGAAGAATTCCCTCTGAGAAACATTGAGATTCATATCTACGCGGGCGTTTTGTACAATCCGAATCTTCCGTCCGAAGTTCCCGAGCTGTTCGTTCAAGCTTGGAAACACGGAGGAATTCCTTCCGCTCCGGGAAGCGCGTTTCTCGAAACGCTGGAAGGTTACGGAGCCAAGATCGACACGGACGCGAACTCGGAAAAAATCGTATTCACGATTTCTTATCTTTCCCGATTCGAAAAGGAGATTCTTCCTTTCGTGAAGGAATTCCTTTCCAATCCTTTGTTAAGCGAAGAAGGTTTCACAGTCGCCAAACTCAATCTGGAAGAGGCGATCAAACGGAGAAACGATAAGATCCCCGATATCGCCTACCGTAAAACCGCGGAACTCGTTTATAAAGGAACCGTTCTCGGAAAAAGCGCGCAACTCGATTCTCTTTCCAAAATTCGATCCGGGGATTTGCGCGATTACTTTGAACAGGTTCTTTCCAAATCCAGAAGGGTTGTTTTATTCACAGGGGATCTTCAGAGAAAGGAAGCCGAACCGTTGGTCGCTTCGTTGCTGCCTCCGAGAGAAACAGTGCTTGCGGAAAAGCCGGTCGTGTTGAATACGCAATCTCTCAAAAAGAATCTGGATTCTCTTTCGTTTCAGATTCTCGGAGTGGATAAGGAAGCTACACAGAGCATCGTGATGATGGCGGGGATTCTTCCCGCGCACAAGGACCCGGATTTTTACGCGATCCAACTCGCGAACTATATTATCGGTGGAGGCGGTTTTAGTTCGTACTTTATGCAGAGGATCCGTTCGGACCGAGGACTTGCGTATTCCTCCAATAGTTCCACGTATTTTGAAAAGGATTACGGAGTCGTTTACTTTACGACGCAGACCAAAACCTCAACGACCAAGGAAGTCTACGATCTGATGCGCGAAATATTAAGCGAAGAGACGATCGACAAGATTACGGGAGACGAGCTGGAATCCGCCAAACAATCCATCGTAAACCGATTCATCTTTCAATTCGCCGATAAGATGGGAATTCTTCATAACTTTCTCCGATTTAAAGAACACGATATGCCGAACGATTATCTGAAAACCTACCGCGACAAGATCCAAGCCGTAAGTTTGAACGATCTAAAAAGAGTAGGAAAAAAATATTTCGTAAATTCTTCCGTGAAAACGGTTCTTACCGGGCCGAAGGATATTACGAAAGGATTGAATGAAACCGTTAAACACATCGCGCCGGAAGAAAGGATTCCTTAGTGTATTGTAAGTTTTATCATAAACAGTATCAGTTCGAGGGAATTTCCGAAGGAGGAATCCGGACTTCTTTGTATCTTCCTTCTCTGAGTCTGATGTTCGATATCGGCGCGCAGAATCCGAATCGAATTCATCTTGATACCCTTCTTCTTACGCATTCTCATCTGGATCATTCCGCGGGTTTGCCGTATTATATTTCGCAGAGGTCGTTGAAAAAGTTAAAACCTCCTAAGATTTTCGTTCCGGTTCCGCTCGAAGAACCGATGCGTAAGATTCTCGATCTTTATTCTCAGATCGAAGATTTTCCCTATTCGTACGAGATGAAAGGAGTAAGCGACGGGGAAAAGATAGACCTCGATCCGCATCATTTTTTTTCTCCGCATAAAACCTTTCATCGTGTTCCTTCGCAGGGTTATACGATTTATCAAAGAAGAAAAAAGCTCAAAAAGGAATTCCAATCCTTATCCAAAGAGGAATTGAACCGGGTCTTGAAGGAAAAGACGGAAGTTTCCGAACACAGCGAAGCTCCCGTCATCAGTTTTTCCGGCGACACAAAGATCGAATTCGTTCTCGAACACGAAGACGTCGCCAATTCGAGTATTCTATTTATTGAATGTACTTATATCGATAAGGAACGAAACACGGCACAGGCGAGGGAATGGGGTCATATCCATCTCGACGAAATTCTCGGCAACCTTTCCTCGTTCAAAAACGAAAAGATCGTTTTGATACATTTTTCGAAACGTTATACCGTTCCTTATATCCGCGAAGTTTTGGACAAACGAATTCCGAAAGAGGAAAGACACCGCTTCCACGCGTTTCTGCCATGAGCAAAGGAAGTCCCCCGGGGAAATACGGAACCTCCGTTTTTTTAAACGGACTTGAGGAGCGGATCGATTCCGAACTCGTTCCGCGTCCCGTCGACATTCTTTTTCAAATGGAAGAAGACGCGGCTGAGCTCGGTGTTCCCGTGTTGACTCCCGCGTCCGGCGCGGTGTTGCGTTTTCTCGTGGAGACGGCGCAGCCCGAAGAAATTCTCGAGCTCGGAACCGGTTACGGCATTTCGCTTTTTTGGATGGCTTCGGGTTTGAAACGGATCGCGAAAATCATTTCCCTGGAACGGGAGATCGATTATATCGCGAGGGTTCGGTCTTATCTAGAAAAACATCCCTTCGGTGATCTCGACATTCATCTTTTAAAAACTCATTGTTTGCAATACATGAGGGATTCGCTCGAAGTTCCGAACGCGGATTGGTCCGGCAAATTCGTATTTATAGATTGTGATAAGGTTTTATATCCGGAGATCTTTCGGATTCTTTCCCGATTGAAACCGACAACGGCTGTGTTCGATAACGTTCTCTGGCACGGAAGAATTTTCGATTCCGAAAGACAGGCTCCTTCGGACAAGGCAGTTCGTGAGTTTTGGGACGAAGTGAGAAATTCCGATTTCGTTTATACTCTGTTCCCGGTCGGAGACGGTCTGCTTCAGATTCGTTTTCGGGAAAACCGATAATTCGCCCCGCAAAGCAAGCTTCAAAAATAGGAGTTGCGTTTTAAAACCCTGTGCTATACTTCCGCGTAGGAGATTCGCATGTCATTAAAAAGTTTCCGAATTTCGATCGTGATTTTATTCTTAACCGCCGCTTCCGTTTCGGCTCAATCCGGAACGACCAAAGACGAAGGCAAAGGAAGCGAACTTGCAAACGCGGCTAACGATCCCAAGTATCAAGGCGATTATTTGGAAGAATTCCATTATGCAAGAACCTTGGATTCTCTCAAAGAAAAAGTAAAAAACGACATCCACGCACTCGCGACAGTTACGAAAAATTTCGGTTCCAGCGTTCAGGGTTCCAACGAGGATTTGAATTCGATCTGGAAACAATATAACGACGCTCTTCATTATTATTATAGAAGGCAATACGTCGTGGCCGGAAGAAAAATGCGCGAGACTACGGAGAGTATGGACAAACTCTACAACAAGTTCTCCGATCAATACAACAAAAGAACGGATCAGCTTTTGGGAGAATGTGCGGATACGATCGTAAGCGTCGAGCAGACTCAAAACGGACCGGCCCAATCCGTCACGGCGCGCAGCCGTGAAATTTCCGCAAATCACCACAAACTTCAGATCGCGTATTACCAGATGATCCAAGCGGATCGTATGAGAAGGGATTCGAGATATAAGGATTCTCTCATACACTTTCGGTTGGCAAAAGAATACGGGATCTCCATTTTGAGCAAACTCAAACCGGAAGAAGAAAGCAAAAACGTCCGCGAAAAATATAAGATAGACCTGAGCGACAATCGGAATATGGTGTATTCCGAAAGCTCGGATAAGGAATCGCAGAAAAAATAGTGAGGCATTTTCAAAACTTCTCTTCGTTTAACAATTTTCTTCTTTTTTACATCTTGTTCTCGGGGGCGGTCCTTCTGGCCGGTCCCGAAAAGGAAGCGCCTGAAACCGCTTCTTCCCCGCCGATTCCCGCTCAAACCTTCAAAGTGGTGATCGATCCCGGACACGGGGGAGTCGATCTCAAACCCAAAGAGGATCACGGCGATAAATACGATCCGATCGCGGATAAATATCTGGAACTCTATAAAGCCGGAGCTTCTTCCAAAGGAAGAAAGGAACGTGTAGTCGTATTAGAACTTGCTAAAGAACTCAAGGAGATTCTCGACTTAACGAAAACTCCGGAAGGGTTCGAGACGTTCAAGTCGTATATGAAGTCGTTTACGAACGACGATCTTCCTTGGATTAAAATCGATTCGGTGATGACACGTACGGGAAACGCGGAGGAACGGGAATATTCCGTCAACGAAGATCCGAATGCTCCGTATCGTCTTTTCGATTATCCGGATAAAAAAACGAAAAAGATGAAACAAGGGAGAATTTCGTTTATCAATCGGGAAAAGCCGAATCTTGTCGTGTCGCTTCATCTCAATCCGAGTTACAAGGAACATCCCGGCGGAATGGCCGCGGTTCTTTCTCCTTCGTATAGAACCTTCTATGTTTTGAAAGGAATTTCGGAAGGAAGATACTCTCCGGATAAGTTCAACGATTCTCCTTGGGCGGAGTGGATGGTCTTTAAAGAAGGTTGGTCCAAACTCGAAAACGCGGTGGCCGACGCGTGGATTTACTTTCACGGTTATTGGCCGAACAAGTCCGGTAAAAAAACCGATCTTTCCGCGTTCGAAGGGTATCGCCAAAACATGATTAGCTGGAAATACAAGGACATTCCCGGTTGGGAAGAATTGGCGAAGGCCGGCGGTAAAGGGCCGTATTCGAAAAGTCATAAGAGCTTTGTCGCGGAAGGAAAATTCTGGGAAAGGGAAAAGGCAGAGCCCGAACTCTGGAGAAGAGAGGACGGAAGAGAAGGATTCGGCGGCGATAATCATTATGCTTCCGCGGAGCTGATGCGTTTTGTCCAATACGGTTTGCGAAAACGAAAAACGGACGAAGACTTTCCCGATCCGGGTCCTATCAACAAGCCTTATTTGTCCACTTATGCGCTTCCTACGTTTATCAACGCGATTTCGGCTTATTTAGAAATCGGTTATATAGACAAGGAAAAGGATATGACCCTGATGACCAAACGGAAGAAGGATGTCGCGATTTCGCTTGCGGCGGGAATTTATTCTTTGGTTCACGGTGTCAAAATCAAACAACAGGAATATCCCTACGTTCCGGTCGGCAAGAAGATCAACTGGAAGCGTTACGAAAATTATAAAAGTGGAAACTATTTTCAGATCGTGAGCGAATAAGAATTCTATTGAATTCAATAAACATTATTCTCGATAGGTAAAATGACTTTAGACATTTTCTATGCTCGCGCAATGCAGCACATCGCATCCGTTTGACTCTTTTTTATATTACTTGGCAGTGCCGTAAAACTCTCAGTTTTCTGAGAGTCATTTATCCTTGCAACGTGTCTTGAAAAAAAGTCTTAAGAAACATTATAACTTTCTAAATTATGAAAAAAGGAAACCCTGCTCCGCTTCTTAAAAAGAAAATTCAATTTTAGAGGATTTCTTTCCTGAAATTATAAGAGCCTGTCCCAAAACCGGGACAGGCTCTTGCAGCTGATCTTTCCGGTAAAGTAAAATTAGGTTTTGGGACAGGCTGTAAGTTACGTTGTGAGGTCGGAAATGGCACGATGTTCGTATTCTATTAAGAATTGCTCTTCAAATTGGCGAATTTCAAATGCGATGGGCCGGAAAAGCGGGCTGAATTCTATTTTCTCTCCATTGATAACGGCTTCACGATACTTGCTCGGCGAAGTATTTGTCGCATAGAGAAAAAATCTTTGGAAAGTGGACATTCCATTGAATCCAACGGCCATGCAGATCGACAAAATGGATCTTGAGGGTTCTTCAATCAACATAGACATCGCTTCCTTTAGGCGGAAGTAATTCACGAAAGTATTGAAATTAGTCCGAAGATGACGATTTATGAATGCCGATAGTTGATGCACGCTGAGGCCCATTTCTTCCGACAAAGTAGGAAGTCTCAAATCTTCGTCCAAGAAAATTCGCTCATGGACGAATAGATCATACAGTTTAAACATAATTTTTTCATTGTCTAAGTTAACAAGGAGATCGATACTGGTCGCTTTTTTGAAATCGAAAGATTTCGGTAATGACTCGAATTCCTTTTTCGGAGGAGTGATTATAAGTAAATTGCTGAAAAGAAAAATCGGCAGAACAATGTAGATAATGCCTCCGACAAGAGTAATCGCGTTAGAATACGGATACGGAATGATCGGTTTGAGTTTTTCGAAAGCTATTAAAGTTATAAGAAAATACATCAAATTTAAAGCTTTTCGGGCATAATGATTCTTTAAATAAACTTGAATGTATAAGCAGTATAAGATTAGAAAGGCGATCGAAAAACCGTTTAAAGACGAAAAAAGATTCGGAAATATTTTTGGTTCGGTGTAATACCATAAATATACGAATGCCGCACTTAACGCCGAAGAAATAGAGCCGATTAAAGCAAGTTCCTGATTGAAATCCGATCGCGTCTTTTTTCTTCTTTTGGATTCGGAATATTCGAACGATTCTTTGCAAACAGTGTAAATCAAAATCGTTCCCGAAACCGTAGAAAATGAATAAAGAAAGTTTAATATGGCAGAAAGCATTTCGTTGGAAAACATCGACTGACTCGAAAAAATAATCAGGTTTAATCCGATGAATATTACTATCAAAGCTTGTTTCTTTTGGAACGGCTTTTGTTTCTTGAAATAATAAATTGAACCTAACGTAATATATTGAATCGCACTTGCATAATAAATATCGCAGGGCATGGAAACCTCTCAAACAAAAAAGTAAATCTGGATTCTTTTGAATCCTGTTATGAAATATTTCGAGTAAATCGAAAATATGGATCGTAAAACTCTACCCGCTTCCGATCTCGGATTGGATCTATCGATAAATATTTCTGAATTTATCGAGTATCTTGTCGCAATGTGATCCTCTTCGATCGAACCGAAGTAGAGGGTCTTTAGTTTATAGTAATTTCTTAGATAATTAACATACGTTTTCCCTTTTTCAAATCATGATTCATCATTTTAACGCGCAAACACATAGGCTGCGCCGCTTCCGCTGGCCCCTTCGTTATCGGTGGCGCCAGTCGGTATATTGGCTGCACCGTTGCAAATAATCGCATTGGCCGAATCCTCTCCCAATGCTCCGACCGCTATAAGTTCACCTGAGATACCGATGGATTCGCCGAAACGGTCGTTTCCTTCCGTGTTCTTGCCTTTTACGTAGGACTGCCAGACCCAAACGTTCGCATCCCAGCGAAAAACATAGACTGCGCCCGCGTTCACTGCTGAATCGTTGTCGTTTGCCGGAGTAAAAGCGGGTTGCGGATTGTGAAGACTGATCGCCCCTCCACCCCGTTCCATTATTGCGGAGATCGCTATAAAGCCGTTATCGATTGCAACTTTGTATCCGAATAGATCGCCGCTTTCCGCATTGGGAGCTTTTAAATAGGCTTCAAAGGCCCAAGTCGCTCCTGTACGGCGATAAACATAGGCCGCTCCCGAATTGCTTGCCGAGTCGTTGTCTCCTGCTGGAGTTAAATTTGGTCCCAGAGAATTCGAAATGGAAGTCTGATTGCTATCTTCGTTACAAGCTCCTACAACGAGCGTGTTGCCATCGATTGCGATACTAGATCCAAAACTATCCCCGGCTTCCGCATTGGGAGCTTTCAAGTAGGATTCGAAAGACCAAAGAGTTCCCGTGCGCCGAAAAATATAAACGGCTCCCGAGCCATTGGCTGAGTCGTTATCCCCGGCAGGAGTCAAGTTTGGACCGAGAATATTCGAAATGGATGTTTGATTGCTGTCCTCACTAGCGGAAGCAACAGCGATTGTATCTCCGTCGATGGCTACGGCGCTTCCAAAGAAATCATTCCCTTCCGCATTGGGAGCCTTTAAATAGGCTTCGAAAGCCCAAGTCGCTCCCGTACGGCGAAAAACATAGGCGGCTCCCGAATTGCCTGCTGAGTCGTCGTCTCCCGCGGGAGTTAAATTTGGTCCCAGAGAATTCGAAATGGAAGTCTGATTACTATCTTCGGCATTTGCTCCGATTACGACTGTATCTCCATCCACCGCAATACTCTTGGCGAATAGGTCATTGACTTCTATATTGGGGGGCTTCAAATACGCTTCGAAAGCCCAAGTGCTACCTGTGCGGCGAAAAACATAGGCGGCTCCTGCGTTGCCTATGGAGTCGTCGTCTCCCGCGGGAGTTAAATTTGGTCCTAGAGAATTCGAAATGGAAGTCTGATTACTAGTTTCAAAGAATGATCCGACCACGATTGTGTCCCTATCGATTGCAACGACTTCGCCGAATTGATCGTTAACTTCCGCATTGGGAGCCTTCAAATAGGCTTCAAAGGCCCAGGTCGCTCCCGTACGGCGAAAAACATAGGCGGCCCCGGAGAAAGTTGCCGCATCGTTGTCTCCCGCAGGAGTTAAATTTGGTCCGAGCGAGTTGGAAATTGAAGTTTGATTACTATCTTCGATAGGAGCTCCTACAACAAGCGTGTCCCCGTCGATTGCGATCCATTTTCCGAATTGATCGGAAACTTCTGCATTTGGAGCTTTGATATAAGATTCAATTTCGGCGTTCAATGCGTCGGCCGAAAGATTTAATGAAACCGAAAACGATTTGGATGAATTCGATGCGGTTACTTGATACGACGTTACCGGCAATGGGGAGGCTGGGCTTCCGGTAATCGTACCGGTCGCCGGATTTATAACTAATCCTGCCGGTAAGGGCGGGGTTATCGAAAAATTCGACAAATCACCTTGGATGTCAGGACAAATCGGAACGACCGGAACATTCTTTATAAGACGATACGATGAAGTCGGATAACTAAACGAAAGTTGCGGAGGTTCGTCGTCGTTGGGCGACTCTCCCGAAGTTCGCGGAACTCCCAAAATCATCAATGCGGGATCGTTATCTTTTTCATTCGGAAGACATTCGCTAAAAACGATCCCGAATAATAAAAGATGTATAAGAAATAAAAACCCGGATGGCGAACAAAAGCGTAAGAGGAAATATTTTCGATGTTTACGCGAGATCGTTGTAATTTCCTCGAGTTGAAGACTCGAACGATTTGCCATCCTAAAATTTGATTTTGTTTCTTTTAATCGGTCCTTCATGCAACACCCTTCTTTTTATTTAATATACGATTTATATTGCTTAAAATATTGTTGCTCAGGCAATAAAATTTAAAATTCAATCTTTTTCTCAAATCGGAATGTGTTTCTTTTAAGGTACGCATGTGCCGTCGTATTCGTAAGCTCCAATGGAATAACCGAATGATCCGGATGGAACCGGAGTGGGCAGGGCATTTGTAGATCTAGTTAACGCTCGAATGTCGCGTAAGTAGACTTGGGAAAGCGGAAGAGGATAACCTGGATCGACTCCGCCGTAAACCGAATTGCATCTTGAATTTGAATTCAAAAACATAACATCCAGATTGCCCGTTGGAATCGTGAAAATGGGATCATGATTAAAATTCAAAGCGGTTAAATTAGTTATCGGGGTTATGCAAAAGATCGAATCTCTTAAACTTGACGGCTCCGGACCGCAAAAGCGGAAGTTGCCGGCCGAAGTCGCAACGGGTATATTGCAGCCGAAAAGATTATTCCCGCGGATGTCAGATAGTGTATTTACACTATTTGTGCCATAATTTAGGCAAATCTGATTGCTCGCCGCCGAATTGGAAATGACCTGATTGTTGACGACATTTATATTTAGAAAGCCAGAGGATTGCTGTTGAATGCCGTAAGAGCGAGTAACTCCGTTTCCTCCATAGATAGTATTGTGCAAAATGTAAAAATTGGGCGAGTTGATAGACAGAGCTTGAATTCCCATTGAAGTTGTAGCGGAAACGGCCGGTGTTCCGTTCAAATGAAATGCGTTGATGATATTATTCGCGATCACCAAAGACTGAGTGGTATTGTTCACTGTATTGTTAATTAGAATTCCTATGGAAGAATCTAAGGCGTCGTTGATATTTATATGCGAACCGCCGCTAATCCGGTTATTTTGTATGAGTCCTTGCGTTCCATTTAATATTCGCATGCCGACCGACATAGAATTACCGCTACCCCCCAAAACATAATTTCCGGTAGCGCGAAAAGAAGGAGATACATTTGAAGCGTAGATGCCCGACCTAACAATCATGAGTGCATAGGGCGCCGTTGAATTCGTACCTAAAATGATATTATTATCGATCGTGATCGAATTCGGTCCCGTAGCCACATTGTTTAGATTTATTCCGGTCGAAACTCTGTTATTCGAATTGGTGATGATCGTAAATCCTTGGACAAGCACGTCGGAATTGAGAGTCATGGCGCTACCTGAAATCGGTGTGCAGGATGTCGCATCATTAGAACCGCATCCGCCAACTCCTATATCGTCCCGAATTATCGTTTGAAATGTTGTAGTATTTCGAGATTGAAAATCGGTACTAAATCCGCCTAGGAGTTGTAACCTATCGATTAAAAGAATCCTGTCGGGAACGGTTGCTATCGAATAAGTTCCCTGAGAAACCAGGACGAAACAAGAGGATAGAACGTTGCACTGTGAAACTGCGTATTGTATATTAGCGCAAGCGGTTGCAACGGAATTACAAGCGCCCGCGACGGCGCCTCCTGCGCTTACGTATTTTATCTGATTCGTAACCGCGTAACTGTTCGATCGCGGAAGGTTGAAAACGCGGTTTGTTCCGGCTTCCGTACAACCGGCAAGTTGTATACACCGCCTGAGGCCTGCGTTCCAGTTAACATTTGGTCGAACGGTAAGTCTATTACCGCTATAGTCCGCTGCGACTATAGGTAGGGCCGAAGCGCTTAAATCCGCCGAACAAGTTCCGGGTGGGGCTACGAAAGAACAGCTCATGGGTGTAAGCGGTTTCGAAAAAGTGATAATCAGGTTATCGGTCGGTCCTATTGCAGTTTGGTCGATAGGGAAAGAATGGATTTGACTTAAGCAGTTTACATTTAATGTAACCGGCGCACCGTTGATTGTTCCGATTGAAGCTGGAAGCGGTTCTAGGATGCAATCATGCATATTTGGTCTCGATAAGATCGTTGCGGAATATGAGCCCAAATCCGGAACCTGCGCCGAAAATTCATATGTCCCGTCGGAGGAAATATTCAGTGTGTCGACCGGCCCATTTCGAACCGAAAGAATTCCTGTTGAGCCGGTAGCAATTCCAAATACGTTAAGATTTAACGGAAAAAATTTCGTTCCACAATTTATCTCGACGGTATTGTTATTGGGACTAAGAATTCCGGCAGGATTGGTAATTACGCAAGTTTGGCTTGGTGTTGCAACGGGTTGGGAGAGAATTGAAATTGAAAATTCGGAATATTTCGTTTTCATTTTTGGAAATTCGAAGTCCCCGTTCTTGCTAATGGTTAAGCTTTCCGAATCTTGATTTGAGATCGTAAAATTCGCACCGCTTGCAAGACCTTTTACTTGAACTCTAAGTTTGATTGGAGTTAAAGCGTTTGTCAGGAAGTTAGAGAAAACCATAGTATCTATAAAAAGATTTCCATCGGGTTTTCTGATACAATCGGAAACTGTAAGTAAACTTAGAGTTAAAAGCAAAATGCCGGAACGTTTATGCTTATTAGACTTATACATTGTTATTATGTTCAGCTATCTTTGGAATATAAACTTGATGACTTCAGCTTAGTTTAATTTTAAGAATTTGGATTCACTCTTTATAGATTAGGATGCCTTAAATTATCGAGCAAAGGGGAAATTGGTTTCCTAAGAGTAAGGGCAGCCTGACAATCCTTCTAAATCGTCTAAAAGTGCATACAGAATCCTCGGTTTGATTTCCTAGGAAAAGATAAAGGAATTCATGCGTTGGAGGTATTCATCCGATGGTTTATAGATTGTAAGATTCGTAAAGCGCGCTCAAAGTATGAGTTTCGGTCTTTCCGAAATTCAAAACCGGTGAGTCTTTGGAAATACAAAAGTCGCGCATGCTTGGACGTTCAAAAGTTTGCATCAACTCTTCTGAAAGCTGAAGTAATCAAAATCATTGAATTGCAGAAAACGGCAGCGACGCCCGAAGTTCTCGCTCACAAATGCCAAAGCGATCATCGACCGAATTACAGATTCTAAAAACACTTTCGAACGAAATTGATTTAGAATAACGATTTTCACTACACAGATTTTCTTTCTGATTTTTGGGAATCTTCATAAAGAAATCTGAAAGTTGATTCCAAAGATCTGCGACAAACCTTCTATATTTAGAGGTGCATAATAATGATAACCTTGAAGAAAGTCTGCTCCTGCTTCGGAAGCTATTTTTTCACACTCTTCGTTTTCGACACCTTCGATAACGACTCTCTTACGCATGGTGCGCATCATTTCGACGATGGAACCGAGCAGTCTTTTTTTGGAGGGACATCGTAAGGCTCCGCTCAAAAGATTCTTATCGATTTTGATGATGTCGGATTGAATTTGATCCAATCTCGAAAAATTTGAATGTCCTTTCCCAAAATCATCGATTGCAATCTTAAACCCGTGAAAATGAAGATTTTCAGCTTGTTCGCAAAATCTGCGAAATTCTCCGCCGTTCATGTTTACTGAGGTTTCCGTAATTTCGATTAAGATCTGATCCGGTTTGATTCCGTATTGGTCAACGGTCTCCATGAATACTTCGCTGATGTCTTTGTGAATCAATTGAATTGGAGAAAGATTGACCGTCAGTTTACAATTTTCTTGAATGACTGCAAATTTGAAAAGATTCGAAAATTCTCTGACTGCGTTCCTGATTACCCATTCGCCTAATTTTAGAATTAGGAGGGATTGCTCGGCCAATGGAACAAAAAAATCAGGACTAATATTTCCTTTGATCGGATGATTCCATCTTGTTAACGTTTCTAAATATTCGATTTTTTTGGTTCTTGCATCCAATATAGGTTGGTAATTTAAGGAAAATTCTTTCTTGAAGTTTGCAATTTTCAAAGCGAAAATCACCTGAATTTCTTTTTCGAGTCCGTTCACGATATAGTGACTGTGGGGATATTTGCTGGCATTCATTAAAGAGTCCGCTAATTTATTCCGGATTTCGATAAAGGGTTCGTTCTTTTCCCGTATCGAACATGATCCAATCGAAATTTTAAAGAAAAAGTCATTTTCCTTATAACGAATTGGATGGTTCATCATGGAAAGTAGCTGAGAAGGTAGAAGGCTTAAATCGGATTCTTCAACATCCATAGGTAGAAGGAGTAGGATTCTACTTTTGGAAAATTGAAACATTTGCATTTCCGCTTTCGTTAGAAAATGTATCGATTCTAAAATGAACCTAAGTGCTTCGCAATAGAGTTCTTTATCTTGTTTTTCGGGTAACTGATGATCACTGAATTGAACTTCAATCAAATAAGCAGCGATAAGCGAGCTTTCCAAATGGCTCTGCAATTCTTTTATGCAATCGTCTATTTCTTTATTTGATAAGGCATCGCGACTTGGATCCGTTAGGGAATGACAGATTATGCGAGGGCAATTGCATTGAATTTTCTGATTAAAGGGTGTTTTGTTTATCTCTAATACTACTGTCTCTTGTTCCACGCTTTCAATAACTCCCCATTTAAACTTCTGCAATTCTGAATATTTCGAATACGCATCCGTTCAAGAAATCTTTTGTTGAGGTTTATGATACAGTAAGTTTTCTTATAAATGGCTGAATTTTATAATTTAAGGCCAACAATATTATTATGAAAGCTTCTTTTTACAATAAGGTATGACGTACGCTTTCTATCCGATTGCGCAGGTATGGACGAACCTATTCTTCAATAGATCTTGCCTTTGGTATTGAGCATGCTCGTGCAGGCTTGATACCCGATGCTGAACGCAAAGTTTACATCCGAAGTGGTTTCGCATGGACTTAATATGATTTCGCTAACGCACGATTCAAGGTTATCCTTTGAAACATAGCTATACTCGTTCTTACAGCTTCGAAGATTTTTACTGTTATCCGTATCAAATGGCGGCTTATAACCATAACAAATATTATCACTGACTGTCATGAATACTCGCGCTAATATACCTTTTTGGCTCACTTCGCCGCAAATAGCCGCTTTGAGCGCCGCGGTTGCGAATATTTTTTCTTCGGCCTCCTGACGTGATACTTTAGAAGGGTCGTTTCGGTCTTTCGCCGAATAAAAAGGATCTAAAATACAATTGGAATAAAACCAAACCGATAGGATCAAAGTTAAAATAATTTTCATTGAATCTCTCCCTAAGAAGGCACTCGTAATTTTAGACTTTTGTGATTCTATTCCGATTTTCGCCTTATGTCCAGCGTATTTCACTTCAGGCAAAGCGTGTTCTGTTTCTTGTTTCGCATTTTTTGACTTCGAAAAATAATACGAAACAATTTTTCGATAAGAGATAGAACTTAACAATAAAGATTCAATTATCCGCCAACTTAGAGAATGACGAGAATCTTAGTTCTACGTTTAGTCTGCAAAAAGCATAACCCAACTTGTTCCATCGAAATTCCCGGTTCGAAATAAACGGGTTTTCGACGGAACGGAACTGGATGTTTAATCTAAGAACACTTGCAGATGGGAAACAAGATTTGTTTTACGATCGATCGTGATGGAAATTTATTCGGTTCGAACAGCCCGACTAAATTCGCGTCCATTTCATTTTGCGGAAGATAATACGAACCGAAAAGAATATCCCAAAAGACGAACGCACCCGAACTATAGTTGTTATTTCCTTCGGCGGGAACTTTTGAATGGTGCCATCTGTGAAGCTCATTCATGTTGAAGATTCGATTTAAAATTCCTAAACGGAAATCTATGTTCATGTGGTTATAGATCGACACGAAATTATTCAGCATTCCCACGATCAAAACCGCGTCGGGATGTAAGCCCAATAACAGAGCCGGAAGCAAAGCCCCTCCTATATTTAAGATCGTATTGATGGGGTGCGATCGAAACGCATTCATCCAATACAACCTTTTCGGAGAATGGTGGATCGAGTGAACTCTCCAGAGAAAACCGTCTCTTGCATGAGAGAATCGATGAATCCAATACGGAATTAAACCCGAAAAAAACATTCCAATCAGAATTTGAAACCACAGGGACGAGTCCCCTAAACGTGCCGCAGATCCGCCGAACGCTGACATAGATAGATGAACGATTCCCGCAACTGCCGTACCCGCTAAAGGCGCCACGATCGGCTGGATTGCGAAGAAGAATAAATCGGATTTCGAATCGGCATCCGATTCGTTCCAAGTCTTTTCAAAAGGGATGAATCTTTCGAGCATCATTCCGATCAAAACAGAAAGGGAAAGAGTTGTGTAAGCGATCCATAGATTTCCCGAATTTCGAATGAGAATTACCGAAAACGAAAGAAAAAGGATCGGGAATCCGACGTATCGAATGCCTTGTTTCAAGATTTTCATATTTGTATACTCCTAAATATCTAGATTTAACGATATATAAAACAGAAAAAAAAATCAGCAACAACCTCGAAGATAAGAAGTTAATTTGGAAATATGTTCCAAGATCCGTTCGCGGTCGGGTTTATAATAGACTTCTTTACCGGATTTTCTGCGAATTAAGATCCCGCCTTTTTTTAACTGATTTAAATGAGTAGAAATCGTGGATTGTCCCAATCCGGAAAGTTCGACCAATTCTCCGACTGTCTTTTCTTTGCCATCCGCAAAAGAAAGAAGAAGATTGAGGCGCGTTTCGCTTGCTAAAGCCGCGAGAAATTCCCGGATACGAGGGTCTATTCCCTGATTCTTCCTCATATTTATATATCTGAAATTAACGATATGTATTTGTCAAGAGCAAATCAACGATTTTTGGTTCCGATCGGCTTATTTCGAGAAATCATCTTCTTAAATTCCCATACGAAGCTTGCGGCTAATCCGACCGCGATCGCGCAAAGCGCATCCCCGAACGGAATCACTTCGAAACCGAATAGTTTTCTAAGAGATTCGAACTGAAAGATGATCGTAAATAGGAGAATCGTGAGCGATATGATCCAATAGGCGACGGAATTGTTCCGAAACGGAATTTTATAAAAAGGGAGTTCTTCCGAAAGATGGATCAGAATCATTCCCAAATTCGAGGAGACTAAACCGATAAAGCCAAGCGTACGGATCTTTTCGTAAGTCCAATGTTCGTGTTTCCCCCAAAAAGTAAATAGAGCGAGTACGGCAAAAATCAACCCTCCTCGGAAGATGCTGAGCGATACGCCGTGAAAGCTGATTAGGTTTTCCTTTCTTTTGCGCGGAGGCGAATCGAAGATATGGCTTTCCGCTTCCACCCCTTCGAACACGAGAGTACATGCAGGATCTATAATTAATTCCAATAATAAGACATGAGCGGGAAAAAAATAAATCGGATCTCCCGTAAACACGGGAAGGATGGACATTCCGATGATCGGGATATGAACCGAAAAAATGTAAGAGACGCTCTTACGAATATTCTCGTAAATCCTTCTTCCCAATAGGATGGCTTTTACAATCGATGAAAAATTATCGTCCAAGAGGACGAGATCCGAAGCTTCCCGGGCAACGTCGGTCCCTCTCTTTCCCATGGAGATTCCAATATGTGCCGCTTGCAAGGCGAGCGTGTCATTCACGCCGTCTCCCGTCATCGCAACGATCTCCCCTTTGTTCTGAAAACAACGAACGAGTCTTAGTTTCTGATGCGGGAGAATTCTACAGAAAATCCGAACGTCGCTTAAACGCGCAGTCAATTCGGCGTCGTTTAACGATTCCAGGTCATCTCCGCTGAGAACTTCATCGGAACGATCAAAGCCGATTTGATCCGCAATCGACTTGGCGGTTCCCGCGTGATCTCCCGTAATCATAACGATCTTAATCCCTGCGCGTTTACATTCGGAAACTGAATTAGGAACGGATTCTCGAATAGGGTCTTCCAAAAGTACAAAACCTAAAAACTCGAAATTCAGATCGTGTTGATCTTCGGGAAGTTTTCTTTTTGATACGCTCGATTTCGCAACTCCCAACATCCTAAATCCTTTCGAAGAATATCTTTCGACGACTTCTTCCAATTCGCGGATTCGTTCTTGGGACAGATGACAAAGATCGAAAATCGCTTCGGGCGCTCCCTTCGCTCCCACGGAAAGAGTTTCGACGCTTTCATCGGACAACCAAGCGTAACTTAGAGCCATCAGTTTCGAGGATAACGGATATTCTTTTTTGAGCTCCCAGTCGAAATGAATGTGTTCCGTACCCGAAAGAAACTCGATTCCCAATTCTTGAATCGCCTTCTCCATCGGATCATAGGGATCTTTTTTGGAAGCGAGGAGCGCGAATTCCAAAAGATGATGAAACGATTCCGGGATTTCAGTAAGTTTAGAATCGCATTCCAAATGTTCGCCGTCGCAGTATAATCCTCGCACTTTCATTTTGTTTTCGGTAAGCGTTCCGGTTTTGTCGACGCATAACACGGTCGCGGCGCCTAATGTCTCGATCGCGCTCAATTCTTTCGTCAATACTCCGATTTTCGAAATTCTCCACGCGCCTAAGGAAAAGAATACACTCAATACGACGGGAATTTCCTCCGGTAAAACGGCCATGGAAAAGGTTAATCCCGCAAGAACCGCCTCCAACCAACGCCCATCTCTATAACCGAATCCTAATATTAGAAAAATACATAATACTCCGGCAAATAACGTGAATACGATCGTAAATCGTTTCGTTTCAGCTTGAAGCGGGCTTTCCGATTGGGTGATTTGCCGAAATTCCGTTCCGATCTTTCCGATTTCCGTGCTATCACCCGTTGCGGTCACCCGGAGGACGCCCTCCCCGGAAAGAACCGTGCTTCCCGCAAAAACTTTGTTCTTTCGATTTCTCAAGGACCTTGAAGCGCTCTCGTCGGCTTCTTTCGGAATTCCGTCCGATTCTCCCGTGAGAAGGGATTCGTCCACGTTTAGATTTAACGAGAATAACAGAGATCCATCCGCCGGGATTCGATCCCCTTCTTGAAGTATGATGATATCTTCGGGGACTACTTCTCGGGACGGTATGACGTCGATTTTTCCGTCTCGAATCACCCTTGCACGCAGAGGTGAAAGCTCCTTTAGGGAGGCTAACGCTTTTTCGGATTTGTTCTTTTGATAGATCGTAATCGAAATCACGGCGATTACGGCGACGGATAGCATTGCCGCTTCGTCCAAGCTACCTAAAAGCCCGTAAACGCTTCCGCATAAGATCAGCAGAATCAGCATCGGCTCCGATATTACCGAGAGAATGTCCTTGAAAAAGGAACGTTTGTGCGTGCTGAGTTCGTTCGGGCCGAATCGTTTTAGTTTTTGTTCGGCTTCCTCGGAGGTTTGCCCTTTGGAAATATATTCCTTGTCAGAGTTTATAATCGTCAAGAATCACTTCCTCTCGAATCGAAATCGCTTATCGTAAAGCGTATTATAGTTATAGAATATACCTTCGCTCGAATTCGATTCCCTCTCCTTTATGAAGTCGATTTTCTCCGAGGTCAACCGGTAAAGTTTAAAAGACCAAATTGCCGATCGGAAAGCGACGTCGATTTTGGAATCGGTTTCGAGTGCCGTTCGAACGGGAACGATTTTTATCAATGAAAAAAGATTCGATTTCGACTCGACAACGCGGATATAGTAATTGCCGGAACGCTGGGAATAACCAAAAATGAACGACTAACTAGAATATGAATCCTCCAGGTTCCGATCGAAAACTTCTCAAACAACTGCGCGGGTTCCGCTCCAAAACATCTTCCGCGTTTCCCGGATGGAACGGCGCCGCCGAAGAGGAGTTCGTCGCGAGCCGACTCAAGTTCGCGGAATGGAATCCGAATTCCTCCGTTCCAAAAACGGAACCCGGTTCGCTTTGTCTTGTTCTTTCGGGAAAACTCGAAGAAACGCTTTTAAACGGAGAAGAAAAGGATCTGATTCTCCGAGAATTGTTTCCGGGAGATTATTTTCTGCATCGACCGGATAAAATCCTTCATTCCGGAACATCAGAGATTCTTTATATACCGCTCCGTGATCTAACCAAAATCGTTTCCAAAATTCGTTCTTGGAGAAAATGGATCGCGGATCTCAATCGAGAGAATCATCTCTTTCACGTTTCCAAGCTCAGACCCTCCAAAAAGGAGCTGATGGCTTTCCTTTCCTCGGTCGAACTTTTGTTTCATCTCGATAAGTCCACTCTTTCCAAACTCGAATCGAGAATGGAATGGCTCGTGATTCCGGGCGGGGAAATTCTTCTCAAACAAGGAGACGTCGGCGACTCGATGTACATTCTTGTTTCCGGCCGATTGTCTTGGACGGTCCGTTCCAAAAGCAAAGAAATTCTCGCCGAAGGCGAATTAGGAAAAGGTGATATTATCGGAGAGATGTCGCTGTTGAGCGGGGACAAACGTTCCGCGACGGTCGTCGCGCTCCGAACCAGCCAAGTCGTTCGGATTTCAAGGGAGGATTTTCGGAAGAGTTTCGCTCATTCTCCCGAAGCTCTTTTTCAAATCACAGGAACGATCGCGCATCGACTCGGAACCGAAAGAAACCAAGGCTATCGCCGTGCGAATTCGGTTCGAACCGTTTCCATTTTTCCGCTGAACGCCTCGGTGATTCCCGAACGGTTTTATGCGTCCCTTCAGAACGGCCTGAAGACGTTCGGAAAAACGATATTAGTGGATTCGAATGCGTTTCGAAAGGAGTTCGGAGCCAAAGTTCCCGCCCGAGGCCGCAACGGATCGAAAACCTATCGTATCGGCGACTTGGTGGATTGGTTTTATCGTCTGGAGAAATATTATGATAAGCTTATATTTAGGACGGACTCGCGGAATCCGGGTTGGAGGGAAACTTGTTTTCGTCAGTCGGATCGTATCTTAATTCTGATCGATCCGAACTCTCCTCTTGAATTGGAATACGAAACGGCGAATTCCATGTTGCCCGGAGAAATTCAAAAAGAACTCGTTTTTTTGATCGATTCCGGCTTTACGAATTGGAAAAAAATCGAAGCGATCCTAACGGATTTTCCGTCGATCTCGCATTCGATCATTCGAAGAGACGTGGACGCGGACTTCGGAAGACTTTCCCGCAGATTGACCGGTAAAAGCATCGGTGTCGCATTATCGGGAGGAGGGGCCAAAGGTTTTTCGCATCTCGGTTTGTTGAAGTGTTTCGAAGAGAACGATATACCGGTCGATATGATTTCAGGAACGAGCGCGGGCGCGATCATGGGAGGCTTGTTCGCGATGGGACTCAGTTCGTCCGATATTCTTCCGTTAATCCGAAACTTTTGGTTGGATCGGAACATACTCGGAGACTTTACGTTTCCCTTCGTTTCTCTCGTACGTGGAAAACGATATTCGAATGCGATTCACGAATTCTTTAAGGATAGAAACATCGAAACGCTTTTGATTCCTTTTTATGCGGTCGCTTGCAATCTTACGAAAGCGGAACGAAAGGTTTTCGACAGAGGTTTGTTGTGGAAGGCGGTTCGATCCAGCACGTCGATCCCCGGAATCTTTCCTCCCTTTTCGGAAAGCGGAGAATTGTATGTGGACGGAGGTTTGCTTGATAATCTTCCCGGTTCGATCTTAAAAGAAAGAGGGGCTGGAATTTTGATTTCCGTGGATTTGGGGAGAGGGGGACAAGCGGATAAGGATTTAATGTATCATAACTTGCTCGGCCCTCAGTATTTGGGAGAAGCTCCCTCTTTTTTGAATTTATTGTTTCATCATTTAAAAAGACAAAGTTTAAAAACGAAGTATACGGGTTTTGCGGAAATCATGATGCGTTCGTTGATGCTTTCGAGTAAGAATACGTTGAACAGAACCCGCGAAAACTCGGACTTATACATAGAACTTCCGGTGGGCGGTTATTCGACGTTCGACTGGGATCAGTTTCAAAAACTGTACGAAATCGGATACGAGGCCGGAAGAAAGAAAGTTCACATCTGGAAAAACGAAATTAAGAAAAAACTAAATTCGTAAATTCTCATTTTTTAATTGAAATCCTTTTTGCGTTGAAGTTAGAATTGTCCTTCTTCGGCGACCACGATGCAACCTTCCAAAATTCAATCCTTGGAGGAATTCGCTTTAGAAATTCCTTCCTTTCAAGACAAGATCTCTCTTTTGGAGGAGCGTCCTTCCGGAAAAATCCTTTTTTCCGAAGGATGTAAGCGTTTTTGGGGATTCCGCGGTTTTGCCCGCGAGCCGGATTCTTTTTCGTCTTTTTTGCTGCATCTTCACGGTAAGATTCGAAACTACGCCGACTTTACGGAAAAAATTCTGCTGAAACATATTCAAGATTATGAATATTTTGATACTCTTTTTGCGGAGAACCGGATCCTGCGTTTCGATTGGAAGGATCTGCTCCGCGAAGGCGGACTAACGTATCGCCTTTACACCTTTGAGATTCTTTCGGAAGAAGGGGATTACGATTTGGTTCCGGAAAATTCGTTGAACGATTCCATCTTTTACCGATTGCCCGAACCCGCGTTTCTCTTCGATCCGTCGACGCTTCGATTTCTCGCGGTGAACGACGCGGCGATTCATCTGTACGGATTTTCCAGAAAAGAATTCTATTCGATGAATCTTTTGGAAATCCGTCCGCCCGAGGATCGGGTCGATATGGAAACGGTGATCAAAAATTTCGCAAAGGAAGCCGGTATTCAATCCAGAGGCATTTGGAGACATTGGAGAAAGGATAAAAAGATCTTATACATGAAGATCAATGCGAATCGGATTCCGTTCGGCGATTCGGTTGCGGTTCTTGCCACTTTAACGAACGTGTCCGAAACGATCGAAACATCGAACGCGCTCAAGCAGAATCGTTCCGAAAAAGAATCGATCATCGAAAGTATGTCCGATCGTTATTTCGCGCTTTCAAAGGACTGGAAATTTATCAGCGTAAACAAACAAGCGATCGGTATATTAGGAAAATCGAAAGAAGAATTGATCGGTAGAAATATCTGGGATATTTATTTCCAGCCTTCCGCGCAGTTTTTCCGGGACAAATACGAACTGGCGGTACAGACGCGAAAACCGCTTACGTTCGAATACCGGATCGAGGAAAGCGGCAACGTGGTCGAGTTTCGAGTGTTTCCATTCGAGGAAGGAGTTTCCGTTTTCTTTCAGGACATCACGGAAAAAAGAAGAAGGGATTCCGAACAGGAAATCCTGAAGGCGATTTCTTTGCGAATCCCCAAGGCTTCCGGAGTGAAGGAATCGTTCGAAATTCTTTTTGAGGAAATCTGCAAGGCGACCCCTTGGGATTTTGCGCAGGCTTGGAGATACAACAACGACGAGATTTTATTGGAGGAGAATTCCGCCTGGTATTCCTCCGAGGCGATTTATCTGCGTTATAGAATGTCTTCGTTCGAAACGAGTTTCTCCTCCGGGGAAGGAATGATCGGAAAGGTTTTTTCGACGGGGAAAATCCGTTTTATCAAAGACATTCAAAAGGAAAAGGATTTCAAAAGAACGCGGCAGGCGATTCAATCGGGCATACGATCCTGGATCGGCATTCCTCTGCGGACGGGACATGAAAGTTATATCCTGGAATTCTGCACTTCGATGGAACTCAATTTAGAAAGTTCTTATATACAAATGTTTGAGTTTATTGCCGATCAGATCGAGGTTCTTTTCGGGAACAAGGAAGCGGAAGAGGAAAAAGATCAATTTTTTAAACTATCGGGGGATATGTTCCAGATCACGAGATTGGACGGAAAGATCATCGAGCGAAATTCCGCTTGGGAAGAAGTGTTGGGCTACACTCAAAAGGAATTGGAAACGATCGATCTATTGGATATAGTCGTCGCCGAAGATCGGGAACGTATGAAAAAACTACGCGAAAGTTTTCGCGCGAACAAACAGAACGTCACGGATACTTTCAAATACGTCTCCAAAAGCGGCGCGATTAAAAGTATCATCTGGAAGACCACCTTTTCCGCCGAAAACGGATTGATATACACGACGGGAAAAGACATCACCGAAATGCAAAAGACTCAGATAAAACTCGAGAATATGACAAAGGAGCTGCAGCGTTCCAATGCGGATCTCGAAGACTTCGCTTTTATCGCATCCCACGATCTTCAAGAACCTCTGCGCAAGATTATGGCGTTCGGTGATCGGCTTCTCCGGAAGGTTTCCAATCTCGATTCGGAGTCCGTCGACTATATTCAAAGAATGTCATCTTCCGCACATCGTTTGTCCAACTTGATCGAAGGTCTTTTGTCGTATTCCCGCATCAAGAGCCGTGCTAAGCCGTTTCAGTTGGCGGATCTTACGAAGATTCTCAAGGATGCGATCAGTGATTTGGAAATTTATAGTAAGGAAAGAAACGCGAAGGTTGTGGATTCCAAACTCGGTTTTACCTGGTGCGATCCTTCTCAGATCGGAATGGTGTTTCAGAATCTGATCAAGAACGGTCTGAAGTTCAACAAAAGCGAAACGCCGGAAGTCATCATCCAGTGCACTCCGCATCCTACCGAGCCGGATTGGATTCAAATTACGTTTTTCGACAACGGAATCGGCTTTGACAAAAAGCACGGTGATAAGATATTTACACTCTTTCAAAGATTGCACAGTCGAGAAGACTTTGAAGGAAACGGAATCGGTCTTGCGGTTTGCAAGAAGATCGTGGAACTTCACGGAGGAAGAATCTACGCGGAAAGCGCCTTGGGCAAAGGCTCCACGTTTTATGTGGATCTGCCGGGAACGCTTTCCGGCGTTTAAAAAACGATGAGGCCTGAAATCAAAAATCAAAATTCCATTCATATACTCGTCGCGGAGGACGATCCGGACGATCGTCTTTTGATGCGCGACGGATTTCGGGAGAATAACCTAATCAATCCGCTTCATTTCGTAAAGGACGGCGAGGAACTGTTCGAATTTCTTCAAAACAAAGGAGAATATTCGGATATTGTAAAATACCCTCGTCCCGGAATCATTCTTCTGGATCTGAATATGCCCAAGATGGACGGAAGAGAGGTTCTGAAAACGATCAAGACCATTCCCGAATTCAAAAAGATACCGGTTATCGTTTTGACGACTTCCCGGGAAGAAGAAGATATGCTGCAGACTTACGATCTCGGAGCGAATTCCTTTATCCGTAAACCGGTCGAGTTCGGAGCCTTTATGGAAACGATCCGGACTCTCGGACAATATTGGCTCGAAATCGTGGAGCTTCCCGTTGTTTCCTGACGATTCGTTCGATGTCGTCGAAGTGCTGTTAGTCGAAGACGACGAGGAAGATTTTATTCTTTTTAAGGAATATCTCGGCGATATTCCGTATCCAAAATACAAAGTGACTCGTTTTCAGGATGCGGATGCGGCTCTTGCGAGTATCCGATCAAATTCCGATGCTTACGAAATCTACGTGATCGATCATTTTTTAGGGCAGAAGACCGGTCCTGAATTATTAAAAGAAATCCGTTCTGCGTCCGGATTTGCACCCGCCGTTTTGATTTCCGGTTTGCCTGATTCGGAAATCGCATCGTTAGCGGAAGAAGCGGGATTTCAAGGATATTTGGATAAAAAGACTCTTTCGACGTTTACTCTCGCCAAAGTCTTTTTCGCGCTGTTGCAAAATAGAAACGAAAAAACATTCAAAAAAGAGAATGGAGTTACGGACCCGCTTCTCCTAAGAATGGAAACGATCGCCCGATTTGCGGGCGGGATCGCTCACGATTTTAATAATATTCTAAACATCATCATTGCGAATTTGGACCTTTTGGAAATGCAATGCAGGGAGCAGCCGAACGTTCTCAGTCGAATCAGTTCCGCGCAAGGAGCGGTGATGCGCGGCGCGGAAGTAAATAAGAAACTTCTAAACTTCTCCCGAAAACAATCCCTCAATCCCGAATCCGTAGAACCGGATCGATGGATCGCGGAATATTTGGAAAAACCCGTCGAACCGTTTCCGGAAAACGTTCGGGTGGTTTTCGAACCGGGAGGGCAAGGAGCCAAGTGCAAAATCGATCGAAGCGAATTTGCAAATTGTCTCATGCATTTGCTTCAAAACGCAAAGGAAGCCGTGGAAGAATCGGGAGGAATCGTTCTGATCGAAACGGATACGGTCGCCGTGACTTCTTCCAAGGAATCGAAGGAATTCGGTTTAGAAATCGGAAATTATTTTTTGCTCCGGATCGCGGATAACGGACGGGGAGTGGACGCGAACTTCGCGGATAAAATTTTCGAACCGTTTATCACTACGAAACCGAAAGGAAAAAGTTCCGGGCTCGGGCTTTCCATGGTCTTCGGATTTGTTAAACGAAGCGGCGGCAAAATCGCTTTCGAATCACATCCCGGTTTTGGTTTCGACTTTTACGCCTACTTTCCCTTGGAAGAACGGCAACCGAACGCGCATTTCCCGGGAAAAGTCGCCTTCGGCGAAGGAGCCGAAATCTTTTATTTTACGGGGGAGGGAGAAACGTCGAAGAGAACGTCTTATGTCTTTCGGACTTTAGGATTTCAGGTTCGTCGATTTCAAGAATTGACATCCTTTCAATCCGAACTTTCAAAAGTGAAAGGAAAGGCCGTTTTATTCTCGGAATGTTGGGGAGAATCCTTCCCGCAGTGGAAGGAAATTTGCAGAAATGCTGAGAAGTCGAATTCTATGTTGAAAACGTTTTTCGTTTCCGCATCCGTTCCGGAAAACGGAGCTGAAAATTCTTCTCAAATCCTTTGGCCGATTTCCCGAAAATCTCTTGTGAATCATTTCGGTCGATTGTAAATTAGCCATTCATGAATCAGCCCCCTCCACCCAATTTACTGATTCTAGACGACGAGGAAGAGATCGCCGGCATCCTCGGAGATCTAGCCAAACAATGCGGCTTTGAAGTTACGATTACGCACGAAGCCGGGGTATTCTTTGAAAAGCTGGGCGATCATACGCAATATATTATTTTAGATCTGATGATCCCAGGCGTGGACGGGGTGGACGTTTTACGGATGTTATCCGGAAAAAAATTATCCGTTTCGGTGATTCTCATCAGCGGCGCGGATCGACGCGTGTTACAAAGTGCGGAATCTCTCGCGATTCAATACGGATTGAAAATTTCCGGCGTTTTGGAAAAACCCATTCGAATTCAAGAATATCAAAGAGTTCTAACGGGATTGATTTCCGATAACAAGAACGATTCTGTCAATTCTTCCGCAGTCGGCAAACGACCCGCGGCGGAACCGGCTTCGGCGATCACAGCAGAAGAGATCGAACAAGGAATTCGAGAAGATCAGTTTCGTCTTTTTTATCAGCCTAAGATTAATTTTAAAACGGGAACCGTTTCCGGTTTCGAATCCTTGGTGCGTTGGTCTCATCCGGTGCGAGGGCTTGTTTTTCCCGATTCATTCATTCCCACTTTGGAATCGTATCCGAGTTTGATGGATGCAATGACGGAGAAGTTGATCTTACAAGCGCTCGGTCAGTGTTCGATTTGGAACAAACAATTCCCCGGTATCGCGGTTGCGGTTAACGTTTCTCCGGTAAGCATGAACAAACTCATTCTTCCCGAAACGATTTCCAAGATGATCGAGGGGTTCGGCTTAAAAAACAATCAGCTCATCGTGGAAGTGACGGAAACGCAGTTATTGGAAAACATCACGTCGACTCTCGATATTCTTACTCGGATTCGGATCCGCGGGATCGGCCTTTCCGTCGACGACTTCGGAATCGGTTATTCTTCCTTGAAACAGATCCATCGTTATCCGTTTACGGAACTCAAGATCGATCGATCCTTCGTGAGCGTGGCTCCGTATGATAAGGAAGCGCTCTTTATCTGTCAGGCTGCGATCGATCTCGGTCACAAACTCGGAATGACTGTCGTTGCCGAAGGAATCGAAACCGCGGAAGTCGGCGAGTTGATGAAGAAGGAAGGCTGCGATAAAGGACAAGGTTATTTTTATAGCAAGCCGATGCCCGCCGAGGCGGCTCTGCAATTCTTAGCGAACTTCAAAGTCTAAGTGCGACGATTGCGGTTCAAGATCGTTGTACTTTTTTTCTGATTTACTCCCCAATGGAGAATTTCATCCTTTCGTAAGATGAAAAATTTTCTCCGGGACCCGGATTTTCCGATTCTCATCAGCGCGTATCGTTCTTCTTTGATCCGAAGATATTCCGCAGCCAACTTGGAACGTTATCCGGAATTGCGCGCGATTCCCCGTTCGGTCGTCGATACTCTTTTGAAATATTTTTTGGAACTCCTTTATCCAGAATACGAAGGGCGCGTTCTTTTGGACGGCGCTTTTGATTCACTTTCGGGTTTCGTTCACAGTCCTTCCAAGGTTTTCGGTTTGATCGGCTCCTTAGGAGCCGCGGCTCTCAGTTTCGGAAGGCATATCGGGGCGGCGTTTAAAACCGGATTTGCTGCGCTTCATTCGTATCTTACTGCGAGACATTTCGAAGCGCTTATGTTCGAATTCACTAAGGCAGAATTGAGAGCCGGAAACGATCCTGAGAACGAAATCGTATTCGAAAGAATCATTGCGCGCGTTCCCAAAAAGGAAGCGGATCAGTTCAGAGAGGACGTCGTAAAACTTTTCGAAACCTTGTCGAATCGCGAACTTCTCGCTAAAATCGTTTCGATGATGAAGGCGATTGTCGCAAAGATGGAAAGCAAACCGAAGACATATACTTCCGAAGACGTCGCCGGAATCCGATTGGGTCTCGCTATTCTTCAAAAGGGGGAAGAACTCTTTCAAGGTCTTTCCGATTTAGAGATGAAGCTGATCTTAAAAGCGATCGATCAAGTCGAAAGAGATTTTTTCGAAGATGCGTTAAAGCGAAACGGAAGATTCGAATCGGGTTGGACGGATCGATCGACGAATTAGACTTCATTAGAAAAAAATAAATCGGTGCGGTTTCCGGTTTTATGATCGTTGCTTTTTCGGAAAAGTCCTTGCGATGACATTCTCCAGTTGTTAGAATAGGAACGCTAAAAGTGGAGTAGGTCTATGAAAAAAATATTAGATTGGACGACAAGGATCATTGCGATTGCGATTTTGACTCCGGCATTTTACTTTAAACTTTCCGGAGCGGAACGTTCCATCGCTACGTTTACCGCATTGGACGCCGAACCTTTTGGGCGTTATGTGGTCGGATTTTTCGAGCTTGGTGTCGTTTTGTTATTATTGATTCCTCAGACGAGCTGGCTCGGTGCGATGATCGCGACGGTAATCATGATCGGCGCCATCGGTTCCCATATTTCCATACTCGGTTTTCAGGGAGAAGCGGGAGTTTCGTTTATTCTCGCCTTTGCGGTTTTGAGCTGTTGTATTCTACAGCTTATCGCGAGTAAGGATCGAAATCCCGTCTTTTCCAGAATTCTTACGAACAAAAGCTACTAAAAGCATTCCGGTTTTTGAATGTGATTTGACAAGGTTGCGGGAGTTCCAACAAACGCGGCAGAGATCGAAGCGGCGCGGAATCGAACGAGCGATTGCGAGTGAGAGAACGCGGTCACGGAGTGACCGAAGCGAAAGCGAAGTCGCGGAAGAGCTCGGTCCTGCCGGGTTTCGAAAAGGTCTGCGGTTTTTGGGGAAATAGTAGGAGCCGCCCAAAGGATGCTCGCTTTGAGTCCCAGTCTTGTCGTGGTTATTAATCTTGCCGATGGTCGGACTCGCCGTTACGCAATTCATCATCCATGATGAATTCAGCTCTACGGCGTCTCGCTTTGGCCTCGGAACATCCTGCTCCTCGGAAGCATTTCTTCGCTCTTTACGAGACCTCGAAATGCTTTACCAAAGCTCGCTTCGAGTCCCAATCTTGTCGTGGTTATTAATCTTGCCGATGGTCGGACTCGAACCGACACAGAGTTGCCCCCGGTGGATTTTGAATCCACTGCGTCTACCAGTTTCACCACATCGGCGGTTTGATTGCGGAAGAAAGATCAGTCGTCTACTTCGATGTACTTGCCTTTTCCACGAGCTACGATTTTTCCGATCTCGTTTTCGATCTCGGCTCTGTTTTCGATCACTTTCTTGTTCTTCTTCACAAACCATCCGCGCAAATGGAGCGGTTGGTTGACGAAGGCAGGCTGAAGAAAACGAATCGTCAGTTCACCCGTGGTTGTTTTGAAATTCATGGCTTCGTTGATTTTGACCATGATTTCGTCTAAGATCGTAGATATAATTCCTGGATGAATTACGTCTGGTTGACCTTGAAACTTTTCCGGACAAGTGAAGTCACCGTATGCGGATTGAGTATCTTCGTCAAAGGTGATTTTCAATTGAAGTCCGTCCGGATTGTCTGGACTGGATCCAAAACTTAAGTTTGCCCGAACCGAAGCTTTCATAAGTCAGAATTATACTATACATCCATGACGTCAATTACAAAAAGAAGTCCGAATGAGTTCAAGATCGGTATCCGGTTTGGTCGATTTTAAGAACAGTAGCTTCGCCCTATGACAACACTCCTCTTATTCATGTTAGGTCTTTTATCCGCCGGGGCCGGAGCCTACACTCTCTTTAGAGACAAACCCGCCTCGAAAGACGGCGATTCCGCTTCGGGAAAATCGGCTTCCGGAGGAGCAGGCGGTGCGGGACCGGGCGGCGGTGGGACTAACGTTCGCGGGGATCGCGGAAAAGAAATTCCCGTTTCTCAACCGGGCGCTCCGGGAGGCGCGGGACAACAATCGGGAGCCGGTCTTCCGTCCACGGGCGGTGCGGGTGCGCAGGCTCCGTCCGGAGGAGGACCAAGACCCGGAAAGGAAGACGCGCAAAAACACAAAGAAGATTTTCCCGGTCTTCGGAAAAAGCCTAAGTTAGATCTTAAGAACAAGGTCGACGATATCATTCGCAGCAATTCCAAATTTGCGAATCATCGTCGTCCTCTCATCAATGCGGAAGCTCTCGTTGATAAGGAAAGCTACAACGGCGCATTAGAAATTTATAAAAGAACCAAGACTCGAGTTCCCGACGAAGAGATTCAAGGGAAGATTCAGGAGAATATCGATCAAATCCAGAATCATCTCGAGAGCGACGAAGAGGAAGTCTATCGTCCAGACGATGGCGGACCTCCGATTCCGTTGGGAGATTTGGTCCGCGCCATCAAGGACATCAGCGAGTCGTTAGGCGATACGATTTCGAAAGGATTTTCCAATCCGATTTCACTTCCGCTTTCTCCTTTGGATCCCGGTGCGGTGCCCGGTCCTCCGACTTTGCCCGGTAGTTTGCCTCCAGGGCCGATTTCTTATCATGTCTTCAGTCCCGGTCCGGCCTTGCCTCCAGGGAGCATTCCTCCTCCAAGTCCGGAATCCTTAGCCGGTGGTGGAGCCGTTTATCCGACTTTTCCTATGGGGGGAGGTGGCGGCGGGAGCGGAGCAGGTCCTGGCGTGGGAACTCCTTCAGGATCCCCTGGTTCGAGCCCTTCAGGTTCCGGGGGAGCCGGTGGGTCCGGAGGTGGACCAGGCCGATTTGACGGTGGCGAAGGCTTTTCCTCGGGTGGAGGAGGCGGTTCCGGTGTGGGAACTCCTTCAGCTTCCAGCGGCGGAGGCGGCGAACGATCCGTAGAGAGTGAGCCGTTGAGTTATAGTTCCGGAGGCGGGGGCGGAGTTCCGTCTGCACCTTCTTCCAAAGAACATCTGGATCCGAACGCGATGGATCTTCCCGACGACACATTCTTCTCGGAAGAATGGGAGAAGTTCAAAGACCTTCCTTTAGTCGATCGCCGAACCGGAGAAAGCAGGCGGTCCGGTGGTGATCGCCGCGGTAAAGATCCGACTCGAAAGGATCGTAGGCAGGGAGACGACCGCCGACAAGAGGATCTATTCAAACTTCGAGACGACTATCTCAAACAAAAGGAAGAACAGAAAAGGCAAGAGCGAGCCGAAACTTCTCCGCCTGAACCGCCTGCATACGACTGGTCGGAAATGCCGCCGATGCGGGACGACCTTCCTCCGTTCTTGGCTCCCGTCGTTCCTAAGATCGAACTCGTACCGATTCGACTTCCCGATCCACAGGACAAAACCGTCCGTCCTCCGGATGAAGTTCCGCCGGCTGCTCCGAGTCCAGCTCCTTCCGGGGAAGTTCGCTTCGAAGCGGCTCCTTCTCCGGCGCAAGAACAAGACCTTAAACCATTAGAACTTCCTAAAATAGGTCTGCCCGATCCTGAATATCAAAAGACGGCCGAAGCGACTCCGGAGATTCCGCATCTCGCTCCAACTCCGACGACTCCGGAAGCGGACGAAGCCCCCGAGATCGAGGTCCTCGAAGGAGGTTTGCAACCGTTCGACGAGGAAACGGAGGAGGAAGAAGGAGGCGGAGAAGAATCCGGCGGAGGTTCCAAAGAAGAAGAACCGAGAATGATCCACGGGATTCTGGAATTAAAACCTCCGGAAGTGGACGATGCTCCGTTCTTGACTTTGACCTACGACTTCGACAAGATTCCGCACGCTTTCAAGCTTTCCAAGAATTACAGTATTATGGAATACTCCTATTACAAGTATAAGCCGATGCTCGTAAAAGCGCAGGAGTTTGCGAGAAGGAAGATGCTCAAGAACGCGCTGAACTACTATCGGGTTATCAAATCGCAGAACATTCCTCCCGAACTCAGAAAGATGATCAATCGAAACATCAAGGACATCACCGAATTCATGGAAAAATATCTCATGGCAAAAGGCGGATAACGGTGAAGAATTTTTGCTATAAATTTTTTTAAAAAATCGTTTAAAAATCGTAAATAACGTAAGTTCGGCTTAAGGAGATTTTTAACGCTGATCGTGTCCTTGATTTTGGGGTATCTCATTCAAAACTTAAAATGCGGGATCTCCTTAGTTCTTCGATCGGTACAAGCTTCTTCGAAAATCCGAATAGCCTAAATGTAAGGATTTTGTCGGAGCTATGCCAATGTATTTTTCGGTTTTTGGACGAGCTCTAAAGTGTAAGATCCTATTTTAGTTATTACAAATCAGTCAATTTCTTTCAAAGGAGATGTCAGGCTAATGCTGTTGCTGCACACGATGCCGAAAGTCGCAGTTATTTGCGTTGTTTATACCGCTTTAGTAATTCATTTAATGCATCTTTATAACAACTTATGTTATACCCGTGAATCATAATAAAATCTAATTGTCGATTTTCCGGTAAAGCATTCTTATAAGCTTCGATATCATCTATATATTTTAATTCTAATTTGATAAATTGATTTTTATCATTAGCTTTTTTGAAACTCTTTTCCAAATCATAAAGATTTTCGAGTTTTTTAATTAAATCATCTATTCGTTCTTTTGATAAACCGGATTTTTCCATAATTAGTTTTATTACTCCTGACTTTGTTGATTTTGGAGTAATACTTATCAATTTATCTTTTGATATCAATGGCAACGCTATGTCTCGATCTATTTCCATGTGGCCTGCTATCATCCATAAAAATATTGCACCTGGTCCAATTGCTAAAGGTCCATTAATCTTATCATCAATAACTTGACAAAGAACCTCTCCATTCATATCTTTAAAAGCAGGGTGAAACACGAAACTTCCATCGCCGCCGCTTATAGGCGATTGTATGCTATATAAATCATAGTCTTCATCCTTCCATTCGGTTCTCTCAAGATTTTTGGAGTTAATTCTATTATCAAACGCAATCTGTCCGCCGAATAAATTTTCTCCTTTCCAGATGCACATAGCTGCATGTTCAGAAATTATTCTTTTAACTGATTCAGGCCATCGTCCAATCTCTTTTTTATCCGCCGGTCCGGTAAGTTCAATTGAAACGTCATTAACAAGATTTACTTTAATATTTTCATCCAAATACTCAATGCCTTCGACTTTAGAAAAAATTCTCTGAAATAAATCCAAGCTGGATGGCGTATCTAACAAAAGCCCTCTGAAATGCTCGATAATCTTTTCATTATTTCGAGTCCATTCTGTATTCATTTTATTTCCTTTTGTAATATTCTAATGTAATTTAAATTGATAATAAAATATTTTTTTTTTTTGATTCCGGTGTATCTGTTTTGACTTATCCGGTTTGTTTATAATTGGCGACAATTGCTCGGTTTGGTGTTACGGAATTCTTGAGGAATGCAAATGCTTTCGGAATGATTCTATCGCCAAAAGCCCGTGTTAAACGTAAAGTGAAATATTTTAAGTCATAACTCATCCGCTAAATCATCTTTAAGCAACAATTGAATAAGTTTACACTCCCCAAGCATGGATGTCGGAAATCTTCCGAATTTTTGAGCCTTCGGTATCCGAAAAACTCTATAGAACCCCTGACTCCAATTTCTTCAATACCTTGTCGATTTGTTCTGTGTTAAATCGTTTCGTCTTTACTTTCTATTGTTATTTTACATCAAAAAGGATTTCAAATGTTAAAAAGATGTTAATCTTCTTTTGAACTCTCCAAGGAAAAATACCGATGGATGTTAAAACCCACGGTCCATTCTTTCTTGTTGTAATCGTAATCCGCGCCGCGGAGCAATTGCGTATGAGCGATGGATCGGCTGTTCGTAACGAACAATTGAAACACGTGGCCTCCCGTTTCAAAGTCCACGCCGAAACTCAAAGGAACCGACATGTATTCCACCGGTTTGGAAAGAAGAATGTTGTTGATGACCGCGTCGATCGTTCTACCTCTCGCGATAAGATCGTTGATCTCCGAAGCGGAATATTCCACCCCTCCGATTTTCGTTTTGCGGTCTTCGGTAACATACGAGTCTCCGATATAATCCCGCTTCGGAGTGAGAATCGTTCCGAACGTAAAATCCAAACGTTTGAAGAGATGAATCCGAAACGAAACGTCCAAGCCGGTTCGATCGTTCGAGATATGGTCTTTTACGAAGTTTCTATGAACAAACATCGGAGAAAGTTGAAGAGAGAAGACGTCTCCGAATCGTTTCGAAATCAAAAACGAAGCCAATGTGCTTTGGCGATCCGTATACGTCAGTTCGTACGTATTCAGCTTTTTATTCGCTTCGGAATCGAATGTGGTAAGCCCCGTCGAAACCTTGAGATACGGACCGTAGAATCGTTCCTGCTCCTCCGTTTCCTGGCCGAACACTCCGAAAAAACTGACCGTTACCGGAAAGCTCGAGTCTTGCGTTAAAAGGCGAACCTTCCCTCTCGCTTCGTACGTTTTTTGAAACGAAGTCCTCGCCATTCCGATCGTGATCCGGTCGGTCACTCCGTAGTCGAGAGAAAGCTGCGTATTGGCTCCGTTGTCCAAGCCGATAAAGTCGTACGAAGTGGACTTCGCATTTCCGAAACGGTGATTGAACCGGAAGTCCAATCCGTTTTTACCCACGTCCTCGGTGCTGGGCATGTGAATCAAACTGCTTCCGAGGAAGGCGGACTTTCTTTGGTCCTGCGCGGAAAGGCCGAAGGAGATTAAAAACAGAAAAGGAAGAAGAAAAAGTTTTATTCTTTGGTTTGCCATGTTACGGATGTTTCGATTCTTATTTTTTCATTCAGTTTCAAAATTACTAATTTAGGAATTTCGATTTTAAAGTCTGTCAGGAGCAGATCAAAGTTTGCGTTGACCACAAGTTCTTTTTCTTTTTCCTCGAAGGTTCCCTGGACTTTAACGTTCTTTTTGGAGATTCCGTGGATCGAAAATTCTCCGTCCACGATCACCGTTTTGGAGGTTTTGTCCCACTTGACGATGTTTCCTTGAAACGTAGCGAGCGGGAACTTTTCCGTTTCCAGATAATTCTCGTGCATATGTTTGTTCATCAGTCGATTGGGAACGTTTAAGTCGTTCAGATTCACCCGGAACCAGAACTTCTTCGTATCCAAATTGGCCGTTCCTTCTGCTTTGGAAGCGGTTCCTTGGATCGTTTCCTGAGGAGCTTCGCTCAAGAACCGAATGTTCGCCTCTTTAACGATCCAGGAATTCTTATCCGCCGCGAAGGCGGACCCGCACCAGAAAATTAGAATAGAATAAAAAACGAATGTGCGAACCGAACGAAGACGCGCCGAAATCACGGATTGGCTCCTTTGAGAATCCAGCAGAAGACGGCTTTGTTGATCGAATCGTTATTGTAGATTCTCATCGTGCCCGTGTTGATTTTTTGAAACAGAAGGCTGTTTCTAGGATCGTTTACGATCACTCGATTTCGAACCGCGCTGTACGAAGTGATATCAAAACCGGCGTTCGCGTTGCTCGAATTATGGCAAGTGGAACAAGTCGACGTTCCCGCAGCGTTTAACGTGGAGAATGCGGGAGCTGGATCGGTGCAATCGGAATTGCTCAGTTCTTTAAGTGGAGCCGCAGATCCCATGAGAAAGGCCAGATTCTTAAGAGAATCCTCCTTATCCGAACTTTTTTCGTTTTGGCAGGCGGGTAGAATCGAAGCAATTCCGAGCGTAAGAATTAAAATTCCGAGCGTTCGTCGATTGTGTTTTTCTTTCATAACATTCTCCTTTGAAAACGGATTTACAACAGATAGAATACCGTTCGCGATTTCCAATCTTATAACGGATTTGCGTCGCAAAAATCAAAATTTATAATTTCGCATTTCCAAGAATATACGCACGATTTTCAGGAAGAAAAATCGCAAATTTACTCTCCGAATTATAGGATCGATTGCAGTGGACGCGAAGGTTCCCGTAAAAAATAGTGTAAGTAGAAGCAAATCCGAGTCGGAGTACGAACATGCAATCCCTGGAATCGACTTTAAAATCCACATACTATCTCGATCACGATTCCGAATCGGTGCGGAAGTTTTTAGAGCGCGTCACTTCCTCCGGAAATTCTCCCTTGGAAAAACTTGCAGAATTTTATTTAGGGGTTCGGGATCAGATTCGATACAATCCGTATCAAGTGAACGATCGGAAAGAATCCTATAAGTCGAGTACGATCGCCGACAGTAAGCAGAACTATTGTATTCCGAAGTCGATTCTTTTTGCGTCCGGTGCAAGGGCTCTCGGTTTCCCTTCGAGGATCGGATTTTCGGATGTGGTCAATCATCTTGCGAGCGAACGTTTGATCCGTCATCTTGGAACGACAACTTTCGCTTTTCACGGATATGCAGAAATTCTAATAGACGGAGTTTGGGTCAAAGCCACCCCCGTTTTCGACAAGGAACTCTGCATACGATTCGGAGTCGCTCCTCTCGACTTCGACGGAAAAAACGATACGATCTTTCATTCGTTCGACGGAGAAGGGAAGAAGTTTATGGAATACGTAAATCATAGGGGAGTCTTCGAAGACTTTCCGTTCGAATTCGTAATCCAAGGCCTGAAGGACTTTTATCCGAACGTGATGGGTAAGACGTTTCGAGGCGATTTGAGAAACGAAAAGCCTTTGGTTTGACATTCTTGTCGAACACTTCCGTATTTCTATTCGATTTGATTACGTCTCCTTTTAATACGAATTTAAAATCATTCCAAATCGAAGTCTCTTTTTAAACCGAAGAAATAAATTTCCTGCGTCTCTTTTTTCTCTTGAGGCGCATTTCAAATTCGTATCTTTTACAAAGTATCCATGGAAACGAGTATACGATCTCTTTTCCTCCGAGAAATAAATGAACGCTCCTTCAATCGTTTTAGAATAGACCTTTGTATGTGTGTAAGCTATTCTTTACGTTTAGAATTGCTCTAAAATAGAAGAGCTTTGACTCACATTATCTTCGCATCTGCTTACTTTATAAACTTATATAAGTAAACGCAGACTCGTTTTTGAAAACACTTGACTACCTATGTGATAGAGGCTATCATTAGCCGCCTTAAAATCTATGAAAAAGATATATATATTCATCCAAAGGTTAGGAATTCGAAAAAAGCTTATGCTTCTATTCGGATCGGTTTTGATACCGATCGCTTTGTTGGTGAGCTTAGCGCTTACGAATACGAAGGATAGAATCGAAGACATAGAAACGATCTACGAAGATCGCGTAATTCCTCTCAAACAATTAAAGAAAATCTCCGATCTCTACGCGATTTTTATCGTGGATTGCGTTCACAAAGTGAGAAGCGGAGTGTTTACTCCCGAAGAAGGCGTTGCCAATTTGGATAAAGCGACTTCCGGAATTCAAAAAGAATGGTCTGCTTACAGCGCCACGCATCTCGTAAAGGAAGAGGAAGTGATCATCAAGGAATTAACTCCTTTGTTTGACGCATCAAACGCCGCGGTTGCCGAAGCGAGAGAGCTGATGACCACAAGAAACTTGGAAGAACTCGGAGTTTTTGCGGAAAAGCGTCTCTATCCGAGAATCGATCCGGTAACCGAGAAAATCGAAGAGTTGATCCAGGTTCAGTTGAGAATTACGGACGCGATTTATATCAAAGCGGAGAAGGAATTCGCTTTCAGTTGGTTCGTGTTCATTCTTCTTTCGGGAATAACTCTGACGTACATCCTTTTGGTCGCGGTGATCTATTCGATCCAATTGGTCAAAGGATTGAACACTGTCAGCGGCGCGATCATAAACGCGGATTTTTCGCATCCGGTCGAGGTGGACGAAGACAAAAAGAAAAAGGACGAACTCTATCTTCTTCTCATGGCCTTCCGTCTCTTTCAGATCAAGGTGAAGGAGATGCTGGATACGATCCTGAACTTTTCGGAAAGCATCGTGGCTGCTTCCGAACAGCTTTCCCAATCGGCCGATCATCTTTCCTCCAATGCGCAATCCGAGTCCGCTTCCGTGGAAGAGATTTCCGCATCCGTGGAGGAAATCTCTTCCGGGATGGAATATGTAACGAGGAACGCGGAATCCCAGTATGCTTTGATTTCTTCGTTTAACGGCGAAATGCGCGAACTGGAAGGAATGATCTCGAAGGTGGGGGATGCGGTTAAGAATTCTCTGGATAAGATTTCCGAAATGTATCTTAAAACCGATTCCGGTAAGAAGACGATGGGCGATCTCTCCGAAAGTATGGAAAAGATCGAGAACAGCTCCGTGGAAATGCAGTCCATCACCGCGATCATTAAGGAGATTTCCGAAAAGGTCAACTTACTCGCGTTAAACGCCGCGATCGAAGCGGCCAGAGCCGGGGAACACGGAAGAGGTTTTGCGGTGGTTGCGAGCGAGATTACGAGACTCGCGGAACAAACCGATTCCAGTGCGATGACGATCGAAGAACTCATCAAAACGAGCAACGCCGAGATTGAAACCGGAAGAAGAATCGTGGAAAATTCCGTGACCGTTTACGCTCAGCTCTTGAGCGGTCTTGAACATTTGAAGGAATCTTCCAATCAGATCGTGGCGACGATGGAACTTCAACAAGAGAAGAAGGAGAAGATCCGTTCGGGAGTCGATCAGGTCGACGCGAAATCCGAAGAAATCCGCAATTCCGTGAAAGAACAAAAGGTGGCGATCGCGGAAACCGCAAACGCGGTTTCGAATATTTCCATTACGGTTCAAAACAGCGCGGCGAATTCGGAAGAGATTGCGGGAAGCGCGGTGAGTTTGTTGCAGATCGCGAAAAATCTGCAGGAAACGATGAGCTTTCTCAAGGGATAGAAGTTTTCGGAATCAAAAAGCTGATTTTAAAATCGTATCTATAGAAAGAAAAATATTCCGAAACTGAAAAAAACGATTCGGTCGGATTGTTGAGTTAGAACATGAAACCTATTTGGAAAGAAATTGATCAAGAGACTTTCCGAAAGAAATCCAAAACCAAAAGACTTTTTGCGAGTCTTTTGGTTTTTTCATTTGTGGCGATCGGCTGTCGTCCCGATTCGGATGAAAGTCAAATGCAAACCTTGCTCCTACTCGGAGCCTATAACCAAGCGCAGTGTTCTTCCGCGGCCAATGCGACGAGAACGCAAGCAAAGAGAACATTCTTCACTTCCTTTGAATCCGTTTCCGATTTTTCAAACTTCTACATCGTTCCGCAGAACTATCACAATTCCTGTTCGCACGATCTTTCCGCCGAACAAGTTAAGACCGGAGCAAAGTCGCACAAGGGTTGGGTGTATTCTTCGTATGCAGCGAGTAGTCTTTTGGTGAATAACAATCACCGCGGTTATCCTACGATACAATTGCATAAGACGAGCGGCGGAAGTTTCGTGACTCCGGTTTTGATCACGATGAATGTTTGGCTGGATATGAATTTGAGGACGATGCAGCCGGAAAACGAGTGGTTCAGCTTTGCGACGATCGCGGATGATTCTTCCGATAATTGGAACAGCCCCATTCTTGTGAATTTAAACAACGAAGGGTTTGTTCATCTAATGCACGTTCCCTGGATGGGGCAGAAACAAACTTCGTATCAAACAAGTTCGTTATCGTTTCCGAAGTCGCAATGGGTGGAGCTGAAAGTCTATTTGGATTTTTCCAATCCAGAAGGGAACGTCAAAGTTTGGCAGAACGGAACCCTCGTTTCGGAAGCGAAAGTGTATTGCAGAAAAAACACGATCGCACAATTGCATTTCGGTTTATACGCGCCGCCCAGCATTTCGAGCGGAACGGTTTACAACGACGATCTGAAAATCGAAGAAGTGGACGCAAGTCCGTAAGATGGAGAGATCGGCGGAAGTTTGTAAAAAGGGAATCCGTGACAAAAGCTTTTTAGAATTTAGCGCTTCCGGCGCTTTATCAGATCCCGTTCCAAAGAAAACTCACTGACACTGCTCTCTACGGATCGCAGTGTCAATGACGGGAACTTGGAGTTTGTCTTTCTATCCAAGTAGAAATAAGTTTCGGGACAAGCTGTAAGTAACGATTTAATTTTTGTTAAACGACTTCGTGTTTTTCATTCCCAGCCGAGTTCTTCGCGGAGGTTGTTCATCCTTCTTCGGTTCGCAAGAAAATCAAACAAACCTAGGATGGATTCCGAGCGGATCTGAACGACCTTGTCATTCTCATCAAATAAGAATTCCACCGTGTCCGGGAAATGAAAAACCCTGGTATAAAAGCGGGTTTTGATATAATAACCGTCGACTTCCAAAACGCTGACGCGGTCGGCCTGTTCGAGTTTTTCTTTGAGTTTTTGAAAGGCTTCTTCCTTTTCTTCTCTGTAGCGGAAGGGTTCTATGTGATGGATGAAGTTATACGAAGAACTTTGACTGGAGACGCAGTTCGGTCTCGGAGAACAATAGTTGAGTTCCTTGTCGTAGACTCCGGTTCTGGGTCCGATCAAGGTCGTGCAGCAAAGAAGAATCAAAAGCGCTGTTTCCATAAAAATTAGACTTTTCTAAAATTCCTTTTCGAGAATTCTTCCGTATGTCATGGTACGATTAGAACCGTTCGAGACCAACGATATTCCCCTGTTGATTTCCCGGGTAGATACTCAAGGAGTCGTTGCCGCAATTTTCCGGTCCTAAGTTTCGTTTTCCTTTAACCGAAGAACAGCTTCTGGAGAATCTCCGGGCCATCGATCGTAAGGCATTTCGCATGATTGAAACAAGTTCCGATGAAAGGATCGGTTATTGCGAACTTGCCTCGATCAACTTGGAACATGAGTCCGCTCGTGTGCCGCGGCTTTTGATCGGCAAGTCCGAGTCGCGTGGAAAAGCGATGGGCAAGGAATTGGTTAAACTTCTTTTGCGGATTCGTTTTACGGATTTTGGATTGCACCGGGTAGCTTTGAACGTGTATGATTTTAACCGGCCGCAATCGCCTGTTATCAGAATGTCGGATTTCGGATCGAAGGTTTAAACCGGGATATCGTTCGATTCAAGGACGGGTTTTGGTCCGGATTTGAGATGAGCATTTTACGACCGGAATGGGAAGCCTTGCCGGTTTCTTAAATTTGTGGTAGTTCCCACAAATCGGGATGGACCCTGGGTTTTCTTTGTTCCCAAGAAGATTCGGCATTTTTCGGGAAAAATGTGGGAACTCATACGACTTGAATCCGACGGAATCTGCTTCTTCAACGCGGGGGCCGGAGTTCCGTCCATTTTTTAGAATTGAAAAAAAATTAGAATGATTCTAAAAAATATTTGCTTCCGGGGGGGAAGCCGATAGTATGGAAGGGTCTAAGTTTCAAAATCAAAATTCAAAAGGAGAGACAAAATGCCTCAGGTTACATCCCTTGCGCCGGATTTCAAAGCGGAAGCTGTTCTTGGAAAAGAAATTAAGGAAGTTAAACTTTCTGACTACAAAGGAAAATGGGTGGTTCTATTCTTCTATCCGCTCGACTTCACCTTTGTTTGCCCGACTGAGATCATCGAATACGATAACAAGCTCGCTGAATTCAAAAAACTCGGAGCGGAAGTTCTCGGCGTTTCCGTGGATTCCGCATTCACTCACTTGGCATGGAAGAATACTCCGAAAAAAGAAGGCGGTATCGGAGACATTAAGTATCCTCTGATCGCGGATCTTACGAAGTCCATCTCCAGAGACTACAACGTTCTTACCGATGGTGGAGTCGCGTTGAGAGGAACCTTCATCATCGATCCAGCGGGAGTGATCCGTCAGGCGACCATCAACGATCTTCCTGTGGGACGTAATATCGACGAAGCGATTCGTCTGATCAAAGCGTTCCAATTCGTGGAAAAACACGGCGAAGTTTGCCCTGCGAACTGGGATGAAGGAAAGAAAACGATGGTTGCGGATCCTCAAAAATCCAAAGACTATTTCTCCGCAGTGAACTAAGTTCACGGATTTTTTTCTGTCCGCAGGCGCTCGCCTGCGGATTCTGGCACTTGAGAGACGAAGTAGGCTCAACGGGAGTCTAATATCGGGAGGAAACGGAAAATGGAACAAGTTCTGGAAAAACAATCCGCCAACGAAGATCGCTTTTACCGCCCCGATAATTTTCCGAAAGGCCTCACACGCAAAGTCGTCGAATCCATTTCTCATATTAAGAACGAGCCGGGCTGGCTCACGGAATTCCGTCTCAAAGCCTTTGAAATCTACGAACAAAAGCCCATGCCGACTTGGGGATTTTTTCCCAACTTCAACGTGGACATCGATTCTTACACGCACTACATCGGCTCCAATCAACAAAAGAAAAAATCCTGGGACGAGGTCGATCCCGAAGTCTTAAAATCCTTCGAACGACTCGGAATCCCGGAACACGAACGCAAGTATCTCGCCGGAATCGAAGCTATGAACGATTCCGAAACCGTTTACGCGAACGTAAAAAAAGAATTAACCGAACTCGGGATTCTTTTCTGCGACATCGACACCGCAATCCGGGAATATCCGGACATCGTACGCAAATATCTCGGAACGGTCGTCAGCGTGGGAGACAACAAATTCTCCGCGTTGAACAGTTGTGTTTTTTCGGGAGGTTCGTTCGCGTTCGTTCCCAAGGGAGTGAAAACTCCGATGCCTCTTCAAGCTTACTTCAAAGTCACCGCGGCTTCTTCCGGTCAGTATGAAAGAACATTATTGATTGCTGATGAAGGAGCGGAGATCGAATACTCCGAAGGTTGTTCCTCCGTTCAAGACAAGGGCACGAACTTCCATACGGCGGTTGTAGAACTCATCGCTCACAAAAACGCGAAGATCTTTTATACGACGATCCAGAACTGGAAGAAGAACATGTACAACTGGACCGTCAAACGCGGGTTATGCCACGAAAGAGGGCATATCACTTGGACGGACGTGAACATCGGAGCGAACACCGTCAAATATCCGGGAATCGTTCTGCAAGGAGACCATTCCACGGGGGATATTCTATCTCTTGCGTTTGCGGGCGGAGGACAGATTCAGGATACCGGCGCGAGAATCATTCATGTCGGCAAAAATACTCGAAGCAATATATTAGCAAAAGGTGTTTCTCTCGACGGAGGAATCAACTCCTACCGAGGACTTGTTAAGTTCACCGCAGGATCCGAAAATTCTTACTCTCACGTTAAGTGCGACGGTTTGATGATGGACAATCGTTCCCAATCGCACGCGTATCCATACAACGACGTTTCCGGTCAAAACGGAACGCTCAACTACGAAGCTACCGTTTCGCGGATCGACGAAGATCAACTGTTTTATCTTCAGTCGAGAGGATTGTCCGAAGACGACGCGAAACTTCTCATCATCAACGGATTCTGCGAAGGTGTGACCAAACACCTCAACGTGGAATACTCCGTTGAAATGACGCGTTTGATCCGAATGATCTTGGAAGACGGCCACGTCATTCAGGAAAACAACGGCTCCGTCGTAAGCTGATCCGTAGAAGTCTTTCCGATCGGTACACATCGAATTTTCGGGAACGTACAACGCGCCCATTTCGGCAAAAGGAAAGACACGTTTAAGTTTTTTCTTGCCGAATTGCCGCGGTTTTTCGACAGTTCGAAATTATAAAAAGACCGATGTCGGTTTAAAATTTTCGTTTGTCAAAAAAATGTTGACCGTCTTTTTGGCGGGTCGGCTAAAATAGAAGTATGAACCGGGTTCTTCTTTTATCCGTGCTTTTGTTTTTGACCGCCTGTGATCCCGGAAAGGAACCATACAATCCCGAAATCCCGTATTCCAAGGCTTGGTGGGACAGCGTGATCGTTCGCTGCGCTCTCGGGCAAAATTCTTCCTGCGTATTTCCTCCGATTCCACCGTCGATTTTTCCGGATAAGATTTCCGATACGGGACAAACGCTCTGTTACGATACAACGACCAATATCTCCTGCGGTAACGGAACCTATCCGCGTCAGGACGGTGACTTCCTGGATCTTCCGTCTAACAGAAGTTATATCGGTCCCACGGCTCACTCGGTTTATACGAACGATTATACGACCTTGGATGCGGTGCGCGGTCTTATTTGGAAAACCTGTGCCGAAGGATTGAGCGGGCCTACTTGCTCGACTGGAACCGCGACCGCGACTACGTACGCAAGCGCGCCGACTTATTGTGCTGCGTTGAACGCGCAAAACTCGGGGGCGGGATATGCGGGAATCACCACTTGGAGGATGCCTTCGATCTTCGAACTCGAACGATTCGCGAATATCGAAAGCAATACGGCCGTGGATTCTTCCGCGTTTCCGGGAAGCCCGAGCGTGAATTTTATTTCCGATACTCCGTATTCGGGAAGCCCTTCCACAACGGGCTGGCATATTCAAATCAACGCGGGTTTTTACGATCAGTTGAATTACGGAATCAGTCCGTATGGAGTTCGCTGCGTTTCGGGAACTTCCCTCTCCACGCCTTCTTACACGAACAACGGTGATGGAACCGTTACGGACAATCGAACCGGTTTGATTTGGCAAGGCGGTGCGGGTTCAGGCGGAACGAACACTTGGCAAGGTGCGCTTAGTTATTGCACCTCTCTTTCTCTCGCGGGAAAAAGTTGGAGATTGCCGAACATCAACGAACTTCTGAGCATCGTGGATTATTCCGGTGTTACTCCTGCGATCAGTTCGACGTATTTTCCGGGAACCGTTTCCCAATACTATTGGAGTTCGTCCACGGCGAGAAACAATCTGACCTACGGATTTGCGATTTTCTTTACGAGCGGGCTTATGGGCGGGAATGGAAAAAGTTCGAACTGGTATCTTCGCTGCGTTACCGGTCCGTAAACGAAACCGAAGCGCGAAAAAATAGAAAATCTTAGGTAAAATGGTTTTTCCTTTTCCGAGTTCTCTTTAATATTTAAACGTCTTTTAAATAGAAGCGGAAACGTCGCCCGACCCATGAAAACCTTAGATTCAAATTTGCTTAATTCCGAATTCTTCCGGCAGATTTTCGAAACCAGTCGGGACGGAATCGCAATCGCAAATCTTGAAGGAAATTTTTTGGAAGCGAATCCGGCCTTTCAGATTCTTACCGGTTATTCTCTGGAAGAACTGCAGAGAATGAGCTTTTGGTCCTTAATTCCTTCCCATTGGAATTCGGTGGAACAAAAAATTTTCGAAGAGAATCTTCTTTCTTCCGGTTATTCTCAGGAATTCGAAAAAGAATACGTTCGTAAGAACGGAAGTCCGATTCCGATCTGCGTCAAGACGTACGTGCTTCAGGACGATTCCAAAAAACCGGTCGCGATTTGGGGAATCATCCGCGACATCTCCGAACAAAAACGAAACGAAGAAGTCCGCGAAAAATTATACGATGAAATTAAGGAAGGCTGGGAAGCTCTGCGGAGAATTTTCGTTCTCAATCCGTTTCCGATGGCGATCTCCGAAATCGGATCGGGAAAACTTCTCGAAGTAAACCGCAAGTTCGGCGAACAGATCGAATACGACCACGATCAACTCGTAGGAAAGACCACCTTGGAACTCGGCGTTTGGTTTTCGCCGCAAGTTCGAGAAACGATCGTCTCGATCATGAAACGCGACGGGTTCGTGGACGGAGTGGAGATTCCGTTTCGAACCACGAAAGGAAAGGAATTTTGGGCGCTCTTTTCCGCGCAGCCGATCGAATACAAAGGAAAGACCGCTCTTTTAAGCATCACCGTTCCGATGACGGATCGGATCAAGGAAGAACGGGAAAAACAAAAACTTTTGGACGAGGTCCGTGAAAAGGAAGAGATCCTCAGTCAGATCTTTCGGATGAATCCGTCCGCGATTACGTTGTCGAAAGAGGACGGTACGTATTTAGAAGTAAACGAAAGGTTTTTGGAATACTTAGGCAAAACAAAAGAGGAAGTATTGAATAAAACCCCTCTCGATCTCGGGTTTTACTACAACCTCGACGATCGGGCTTTGATTTTTCAAAATTTGAGGGAGAAAGGAATCGTACAAAACCTTGAAGTTAAGTTGAAAACTTTCAGCGGCGCGATTAAGACGATCTTATTTTCCGCGAGAATGATCGAATCCTTCGGGGAGAAAAAAATTCTTTCCATCGGTCACGATATTTCCGATCTCAGGGAATCGGCCTCCAATCTGGAAAATCTCGCACAGGAACTCGAAAAAAACAAAAGCCTCTTTCAGAAATTGTTTCAGCTCGTCCCTTCCGCGTTAGTCGTCACCGATTGGGAGGAAAAGACGATCGTCGACGTAAACGAACGATTTCTCGAAATGGCAAAACGCACTCGGGAAGAAGTGATCGGCAAGACGACTCCCGAAATTCATATCTGGGATAAGTCCGGAAATTTCAGAGCCGAAGTCTACGAAGCTCTTTCCAAAACGGGAGAAGTGAAAAATCTCGAATCCGTTTATCAAGCTTCGGACGGGGAAATCGTTCCGATTCTTTATTCGGCGAGAATCATAGAAATCAACGGACGAAAACAGGTTATCTCTCTTGCGACCGACATCTCCGAAAAGAAAAAGTCGGAGGAAGACCGAAGAAGATTGGACGAAGAACTTCGTCTGAGCAAAGACCTTTTTGAAAAACTCTTTCAACTCACGCCCGCAGCGGTCTCCCTTTCCGAATTGGAAACCGGAATTTATCGACAGATCAATCAGTCTTATTGCGATCTGATCGGTTATACGAGAGAACAGATCATCGGAAAGTCTTCGATGGAACTCGGAATCTGGAGAACTCCGATCGATCGGGCAAAACTCAAAAAGGAATTGGAGGAAAAAGGTTGGACCGCGAGCCTCGAGGCCACGATTCAAACCTCGGACGGGACCGTGAAACACGTATTATCGGGAAACAGAGTTTTCCAGTTGGACGGAAAACCGATGCTGCTCGCGCTCCTCATCGACGTAACGGATAAAAAAGCGATGGAGCTCGAACGGAATGAATATTTCGCAAAGATGCAGGAAAGCAAGGATCTGTTCGAAATGATCTTCGAGATGAATCCCGATACGATTACGATCAACAATCTTTCCGATGGAAGTTACGTTCAAGTCAACGAACGCTTCTCCGAGATGCTCGAATATACCAAAGAGGAAGTGATCGATAACATTCCGATCGACATAGGCATCTGGAACGATCCTCGGGAAAGGGATAAGGTCGTCTCGATTCTCAGAGACGAAGGAATCATCCGAGATTACGAAGTTCAATTCAAAAAGAAAAGCGGAGAGGTCGTCGATACTCTGTTTTCCGCAAGACGAATTAAGATCGGTGAGGAACCGATCGCCATCGCGATCACAAGAGATATAACTCAACAAAAGATCGCCACAAGGGAACGCGAGGAACAAACAAGAAGAATCGCCTTACACGCGCAGGCGCTCATGGAGATAGCGACCGATTCGGAATTCGCGTCCGGAGATCTCGAAGCGGGAATGAAAAAAATCGTTCTTATGGTATCGGAAGTGGCGGATTGCGACCGGGTCGGAATCTGGATCTTTCCGAAAGAAAACCCGAACCTATGGACGATGTTTGCGGGTTGGGATCGGAAAGATCAGACTTATATGTCTCGGGTCGAATTGGACATGTCCGATTATCCGACTTATTTCGAGGCGATTCGAAGCGATCGTTTCGTGGACGCGTCCGATGTGATTCACGATCCGCGAACTGCCGAACTTGCGGAAACGTATAGCAAACCGAACGGGATCAGTTCTCTTCTCGACGCGCCTTTTTTTCTTCGGGGGAAAATCAAAGGGGTAGTTTGTCTCGAACACCGCGGAGAACAGAGACGTTGGAAAGGATATGAAAAACAATTCGTCGTCACGGTCGCCGAACAAGTCACTCAGCTTTTATTGAATGCGGAAAGAAAGGAAGCCAAGGAAGAATTGGAAAAGGCTGTCAAGGTGCGAACTTCCGAATTGGCAAAGGCTTTGGAGAATCTTCAGAAAACTCAGGAACAACTGATTCTTTCCGAAAAAATGGCCGCGCTCGGACAACTCGTCGCGGGGATCGCACACGAGATCAACAACCCGTTAGGCGCAATCGCGGCCCTCAGCGGCGAACTCCGCGCGTATTTGAATTCTTCCGCGGATCGAATGGAAACGTTGAGTCCCGAGTTCGGGAAGGCGAGTTCGGAATTCATTCACGATCTTTCGGAATTGATCCGCAGAGGGATCGAAAGTAAGGAAGCGATGTTATCCCGAGAAAACAAAAAGGCCGCGATGGCTTCGATCAAATCGAAGTTGATCGAATTGGGATTCGAGAATCCGCACGATATTGCGGATCGCCTTTTGGACAACGGACTTCCCCTTGCATTGGAAGAATTCTCCCCATTGTTTTCCGATCCGGCGCGTTATCCGTTGATCAAATTCGCATTGGAAGAAATTCATACGTATCGAAATATCCTATCGATCCGATTGGCGGTGGACCGTACTTCCAAAATCGTATATGCTCTTAAAAACTACGCGCATATCGATACGGAGGAAAGCAGAGGAAAGGTTCTCACCGATCTTGCGGAGAACATCGAAACCGTTCTAACGATCTATCATAATAAAATCAAAAGCGGTGTGGATGTGGAATTGGACTTTCCGACCCGACCTACGATCGAAGCCTATCCGGACGATCTTGTGCAGGTTTGGACCAATCTCATCTACAACGCGTTGCAGGCGATGCGGTTTAAAGGAAAGATCAAAATTTCCATCGGAGATCGAAAGGACGAAGTCAAGGTTTCCATTCAAGACAATGGACCCGGGATTCCGTCCGACGTGCGAGAAAAGATATTCGATCCGTTTTTTACGACCAAAGGACCGGGAGAAGGAAGCGGCTTAGGTTTGGATATTTCCAGAAGGATCGTAAAAAAACACGAAGGAAGAATCGAGCTCGAATCGGAACCGGGTAGAACTATCTTTCATGTGATTCTTCCCAAAAAATAAATTTAGGTTTTCGATCAATCCGGCTTTTCTATTTCGAAAAAAAACGGAAAATCCGAGCGGGTTTCGGAAATTTTTTGTTCAATAAAAAGTTGAATTCTCGAGGAATTTGATTTCTATTACCTGATGGCAAATAGAATACTCGGTTGGTTTTTAATCCTCGGAATTATCATTCTTCTTCTTAGCATCGTATTTCCCGGTTCAAAAGAACCGAATCCGAACGATCCCGCCGCCGTCGCTCAACCTTCTTGGATCGAAAACGCTCTCGGAGGAATCCTCACCGCCGTTCAGGAAATCAAAACGAGCATGGCTTCTTCCGGTTCCGCCGATTCTTCCGATACGAACGTGCCTTCCTCCACCGGCACAACCTCCGGAGAAGATCCGAGCGAGGTTTTTAATCGTGCGTATCAAGCCAACGAACGGGGAGAATATCAAAAGGCCGTCGAAGAATATTCCAAATATCTGGAATTGGTTCCGGGGGACGCTTCCGGTTATTACAACCGCGGTCTTGCGCGTTATACCATGAAACAATACGAAGATGCGGTTAAGGATTTCGATAAGGCGGTCGAGTTGGATCCGAACAAAACGTCAGCCTATCTTTACAAAGGATACGGAAACGAGATGATCGACGATTGTATGCAGGCGATCGAAGATTTTCAAAAGGCGATCGATCTCGGTGAAAATAAAAACTCGGAACTCTACGGACATAAGGCGCGCTGCGAAAACAAGGACGAGGATTATACGGCGGGTTTGGAGTCGGCGCAGAAAGCCGTGAACTTGGATAAGAAGAACGCATACGCGCTTTTTGAGCTCGGTTACGCGCAATACGCGCTCGGGAAATATGCGGAAGCAGTAGCGAGTTATTCGAAGACCTTGTCGTTCAATCCGAACGACGAAGTCGCGTATCACAACCGCGGTCTTGCGTATGTTTTTTTAAAAAAGACACCGCTTGCTTGTAAGGACTTTCGAAAGTCTTTGGATCTCGGATACCAAGATTCCGGCAAACGTTTGAAGGAATATTGTAAGTAAGAATCGCTTTTAACGTTTCGGACTTGCACTTCGCCTATACAAACCGAAATTTTTCGTGGTTAAAACGGGTTCGATCTTTCCGTTGCGAACGTCTCTCTGAATTCTTTGCAAAATCAGTTCCGAAGAAAGATACGCAGAATTGTATCGATGATCGAACACGATCCATTCTTTCCATTCCCTGTTTTCCCGGATCGGATATACCGGATTGTCCGGCGAAACGAACGGAGAAAGATGAAATCCTGCCGATACGGAATTTCCCGCGGGAATCGATTTTAAAACTTCTTCGAGTTCTTTCGCTTTGCTCGTTTGCGGTTGCAAGGGAATCGGATATTCGTTTTCTTTCGCGTTTCTGTAAACGCTGAATGCGAAAGTTAAAAGAAGAAGAACGAAAATTTTCCGTTCTTTCGGAATTCGTTTTAAAAATCCGATACGGCCGATAAAAGAAGATTCGGATTCTCGCGAAGGTTTGAAATCGTTTCCGGCATTTTGAATCCAAGTGGAACCGGTTCTTAAAAAAAGAATCAAAAACGGAATCAAAGGATATACGTAATAGCTGTAGAGATCCCGAACCCACGGATGCACCGAAAGTCGAAACGCGGAATACAAACAGAAAAACGGAACCAGCAACCATCCTCCGGTCCAATTCCAAAATCCCCATTCCAGGCTGAGATCCCGAACTCCTTTCCAATAAGAGTAAATACTTTCCGGTTTTTGAATATACGAAAACGCGGCCCAAAGCGGATTTGCAACCGCTTGTCCCCAATATTCTTTCCAGTTTCTTTGTGCGGAACTTCCCGCAAGTCCGCTTAAATACGGGTGGATGAGAAAAGAATAAATAAGACAGACGCTCAAAACGAAAATCCATTCTTTTCTTTTCCGCGGATCGGCAAGTAGGAGTCCGGCGGAAAGTGCGGCCAAGTAAAAAGAAAGGTCTTCTTTAATTCCTAAAAAGAAAACGAGTCCGAGAACGGTCATCCAATGTTTTTCTTTTTGAACGCCGATTAAAACGCATAGGATCGCGCAAGGAACCAAGGCTTCAAAGTGAAGGGAATGTCCAAGCCGATACAAGCCGGAAGAACCGGCCCAAAGCAAAGAAGCACAAAGAGCAATTTCTTTCGGGACGGAAGAGGCCAGGAGATAGAAATACAAAAGAGGAATCGAAATCGAGATAAAGAAAAAAACTCCGATTCCTAAACCGAGAGGGGAGCCGAACGACATCGCAAAAGGCGCTAACAGAAGAATTCCGGGCGACATGTGATGCGAAAGAAAATTCGCATTCTCGTCGGTTCCATAGTATTGCGTTTGAAAAAACGTTTTGTCGATTCCCGGAAGAATCATTCTAAACTGAGCCGCGTAATCCAAGTCGCCTAACAGAAACGACTCGGCCGCCCTTTGCGTGTAAAAAATTCCTTCCGCGAAAACGGATGCGGACCAATACGAGATGAAAACGATCGGTGAAATTTTTAAGGAACGAAAAAAAGGATGTCCGTATTTCCGGTCCGCCCAATGCAAAAACACGCAAAGAATCAAAATCCCTGCGAGTGAAAATCCGCCCAAGCCCTTGCTCCCGAACAAGATCTGAATCGGAAGATATAAAAGAAAGAACGGAAGGAATGAAACTGACACGGACATCTTCGTTTTATCCAAATCTCATTTCTTCTTTTTAAATTCTTCCGAAAAAAGGTTTTTTGTAACGAACGACGAAAAAGTTCGGCTCGTTTTCTTTCGCACGACGGTTCTAAATTCTTCCCATTTCCGAATCGGATTTGGATAAAAAATTATTTACAAACCTTGGATTCCCCGGAAACTCTCACAGCTTACAGCCGCGCCCATAGATCGGATTCGTGCATTAAAAAGAAGCGCGGCTGCAAATTCTCACCAACAACGAAAGGAGAAAAAAAATGGCGTTTGAAAGCCCGGACGGAATGTCCTCAACGGAGAGTGTAGGTTTCCTATCTCAAATGGGAAATTCGTTTAAGAGTATTCTTACAGGAATCGTCTTGTTACCGGTGTCGTTTATCATTATTTACAACGTGGAAACTTGCGAACAGGCGAGCGCCGCGTTGAAGAACGCGGTTCCGGCGGGCCAGGCAAAAGAAGGTCAGCCTTCTTACGTGACGGGAACCTTAAAGGCGAACTCGCTCGGAGGAGAATTCGTAAAATCGGGTCCGTATATTTCGTATGCGGTGAGTTCCGAAGTGTATGCTTGGGACGAAGAAGTAAAGACCGAAGGTTCGGGGAGCAATAAGAAAGAAGTGAGAAACTGCGTTTTGGAATGGACTTCTTCACCCGAAAACCCTTCCAGCTTTAAGCTCTCCGGTTGTCGTGCGAAAGCGTTTCATAGAAAATCCGTAAAAGACCAATCGGATTCCGCGAACGGCGGAACGATCACCGCGGAAGGTAAGAATTACTCGGTGAATTTAAGCGACGTCGATTTCACTTCACAAGTTTCTTCGAGAGACGCGAACGAGGACGAAATCATTTCCAACGGTTTCGTATATGCGGACGGTTATCTCCATAGTTCCAAGGCTTGTGCTGAAACCGAAAAGGAAGGATGCGAACGAGTGAAGGTTTCCGTGACTCCGATTCCGGAAGGTGATATGACCTTTATCGGAGACGTGAAGGGTTCAAAAGTCGGTCAGTTCACTTCTTCGGAAGGAAATAAATTCTTGAACGCGAGCGTGGGAGGTTTTGCGGAAACGATGGCGGATATCAAGTCCGATGACAACACGATGAAATGGGTCGGAAGATTTGTCGGCTTTCTGGCGATGTTCGGGAGCTTTACGATGATGGCCGGTCCTTTGACTTCTTTACTCAGCTTTATTCCGTTTCTTGGAGATTTGGGTAGCGGTCTGATCAAGGTCGTTTTAGGTGTGATCGCCTTTGTCATTACGGCAATCACCATTCTTCTGATTAAATTCTGGTATATTTGGCTGGTTCTCCTTTTGGGAGGAATCGGATATGCGATCTACAAGAAGAAATACGCGCCTCAAAGCGCCGGTGCCTAGGTTTTCCATCGATTTTTAAATCGGAGAAGGGCCGGTCTTCCGTCCTAGGGAGACCGGCCCTTTTTGTGTCCAGAAGCCCTTGCCCTTAATATAACAATCGTTATTTTAAATATGAGCTTTTTATCATATACTGTAGCGATCGATATAAAATTTGAACGATTGATATAAAAAAACAATTGCATATATTCCCAAAATAATTAGAATTTAGTATATATATAAATCTCCGTAACGAACGTTACAGGGAAATGCCTCCAGGGAAACCGACGAAGAGGATCTTAGGGATGAATTTGAAAACAAACAGCAATCGAAAGTCGAACTTTGCCCTCGCTCTTTCAGAAAATAGAATTCTATTTTATAGAATTCTAATGGCTTTTCCGATTACGCTCCTCTTAGTTCTCGGATGTAAGCCGCAATCCACCAAATACGACACCAATATTTTCTTTGATAACGTCAATTCATACGATGGAATTTCCCTATTTACTGTTTTGAACGGATTCCCCGTTCTCAAAAGCTTTTTTGTCAGTTTAGATCCCGTCGATTTCAACAAGGCTTTGGGAGATAACCTCGCCAAAGCAAGCCGGGAAGACAATCTCGGAACCCTCCGCGCCGCCCAGTCGGCGCTTTTGGTCAGCCGTTCCAGCATACAAAACTTGAGTTCCGACGGCGCCTCTTTGATCGAAAAAATGGAAACCACGAACCCCGGAGCTTACGACGCCGTTCAGCCCCTTTTTGAAAAAATCCGCGCGTATCCGAAACCAGTGGTTCGGAATCTTCTTCCGATTTCGGCTAACGCGATTCGTCAGGAATATCTTTCCAAAACGAAGGATCAAGTCACTCAGTCTATTCAACAATTTGCATCCGATTTAAAAAGCACAAGCACGCGCGATCTTTTAGTGGAGATCGAAGACGTCGGTTACAAGGGTTTGGTCGCAAACGCAAACGCAAGGGCGGGAGTGGAAAGTCTTTTGAACGGTTTTTTTGATCCGGTGTTGGTTGCGGATCGGTCCCTCAAAGACGGTTTTATTTCCATCATCTACGACTTGGGCGAAATGATGTTCAAACGCGCGGGCTTCAGCGATTTCAAGACTCCGAACACCGCGATGAAAGAATTGGTTTTCAATTTGGATAAGTATTTCACGGCGGGAGGAGCGCAATACAACGCGGATTACAGCGATCCTCTACATCCTGCGGAACTGAAATCGTTTCTAATGGAATCGTTTCAGATCGTTCGCAGTCTTTTGGATACGGGAACGTTAACCGCAACACCGGTCAATCTTTTGCAAAAAACGGCGGAGAATCTGGCTTTGTTGGATTTTGCCGTTGCGCCGTCCAACGTGGACAATTCCCTCAAGGAATTGATCCGAATCGACGCAGACGGTAAGGATCGCGCCTACGACGGAACGAGCCGTTCCATGTCCGCTCTCGAAACCCTCTTTGTCGTTCTAACGATCGCGAACAACTACGGTTTTACCTGGAATACCGCGGCGACTTCGAACGATTGGATCACGGGAACCACGGGCGGAGAATTGACCGTAGGGGACGCGATTCATTCCTTAAGGTCGGTGATGGGTTCTTCGGATTCATTCAATTTTAAGAATATTACAAATTTAAGTAAGGCCAGCAATAAGGTCTTTCGGGACGGCGCGGTTCATTCTTTCGATTTGAACAGCCGCGTTCTTTCCCTTTTGGAGGACAATGCGAGAGGGATTACCGCTCCCGTTACCGATCCGGCCGCGGCGAACTTCGATCGCGTTTACAACAAAACGCTTCCTTGGGCTCTGAATTGGATCAAACGCGTGACCTACGGCGGATACGGACCTTATTATAATAAAAATCGCAGAGACGGCGCGGGAAATTATCTTTCTCCGGACGGAACGATCACGCGGAACAGCGACTTATCCGAAACTCTCTTCCAGCCGACCTGGCAGACGCATAGATACGAGGTTCAGTTGAATCTGCCCGCTCCGAATAACACGAAATATGTCGGGTTGCGCGGTAATTATCAGAACGGAGCGAACGTTCCGAATACGTTTTATACGATCTCCGAAATTCAAAAGACCGATTCCCAGCGTGCCGTTGACAGCGACGAAGAAGCGTTCTACAAAAATCTCCAGTGGCTTTTGTATGAAAAACGATTTGTCGCCGTTCTTCCCGTTCGCGCTAAACTTGCGGCCACGGTCGCCTTCGAAGAAGCTCTGTTTATCACCGCAATTGGAAACGGTCTGGTGGGAATGCTGAATCTCAAACCGAACTGCAATCCTACTTCCTGCGCGGCGGACAACGGCCGCTGGACCATCGACAATACGAACTACGTAAAAACATACAGCGCGGCCGGTTCCGATCTTACCTATCTTTCCAGCATTCCGGGAGATTCGGTGATGCTTTTGGAAGGCTGGGGATTCGGAGCCGACGGTCAACAGGCGTTTCAAGTTACGTTCGTATATCCCGCTCTTTGGTCCCTGATCGTTCCGAGTCCGGAGCTGATCTACGGTATGCTTCCTCCCGTGATTTCGCTGAACGTTCCCGTTTTGGAACGATTGGGATTTACGACTTCCACGAAAGTGATTCCGGATCTTGTGAACAGCAATTGGAGTCAGAGAAACACCCTTACTCCTCTCGTTGTCGCATTAGCAAAAGCGATGGACGATCAAGTCTCGGGTCAACAGACCGCAGGATTCAAAAATCCTTATACACTTCTTACCAACCTTTCCGAAATTCTTTCCAGACCTCTCGTGTTCTTCGGTCCCGATACGACCGCGACCAATCCTACGAATCCGACGCCTCCGAGTTTTACGCAGGTTCGTATCGTGGGAATGGCGGACGGTTTTCGGAATCCGGTCGCTTCGGTGATGGAATACTATCCAATCACGAGTTCGGGCGCTCAGGAATATAGAACCTTGATCAGCGTTCTTTCCGAAAACACGAGACGCTTTCAAGACGGGGCTTTGAACTTAATCGGTAAAACGCAGCTTCTTACCGGCCTTACGAAATTCTTAGGTCAACTCGGTCTTCCGGCTAACGTGAACGTTAAGACGAAGGTCTTTAACGGTTTGAAACTCGTGATGGGGGAAATCAAACTTACGGCGGAAACTCCGACCGCGACCCAGTTCAACATCGAGATTAAGTTCACGGAATGGAGAGATAAGGTCGCGAACTATCCGACCGTCAACGGAACGAACATATTCGATCCTTTGTGGAACGGTGTGGACGACGTCGTGAATTTGTTTAAGGATTATCTTTCCAGAAGTTCCGGCTGGTCGATCGTTGCGAGTTTGGATTTTCTTCTGAACCTTCTTTTGGATATTTCTCCGAGCAGCGCCGACATTACGCAATTGTTGAATTTGGCTTCTTCCCTTTTTTACAACGCGGATAATACGAGATCGTATACGATCACCAACATTCTCACGCAAAGCCTCCCTCCCGTTCTGGAAGCGATGTCTCCGTATGGAAGACCCTTGTATGGAACGGGGTATTATCTCGCTGAGAGCGGCGGTTTTTTCAGTTATCTTGAATCGAAGATGTTTATGAATCCTTCCTTTGCGGTGAGGGATCTGTTCGCAGACGTGAAAAATTTCTTAAGGTCGGATATCATTCAGAACAAGGAAGATACGAACCGTTCGTTTTTATTTTCGACGGGAACCTTGATCCGTCAGATGGCGGATATCTATCAGGTGGGAAGAAAATTCTCACCCGTCGGTTTTTACATGTATGACAATTGGAACAACGATCAACCTACGTCGACGTTGTGGGACGATATGAACTTTATGTTTTCGGTGCAGTAGTGATGAGAATAAATACAGAGAAGAACGGGGTAATCAAGATGAACGGAAAGAAACGCATAATTCTATCTGGAATTCTTTCGGTCGCGGTATGTTTGGTATCGGCTTGTTCGGGAGAGAAAAACGCGAATTCTCCTTTGAACAGCGTCTTATCCCTTTTCGGAGTGGCGACCGACTCTTCGGTTTCGGCTAACGTGGTCGCTCCTTACACGGAGACGGACACGCCCACGGATCTTCCTGCCAACTTCGGCACCGCGGCGCCCGAGGCGATTCTTTATATTTCATCCACGTCAGACGTGGATCGTTATAAAAGTATCGAGATCCGTTTTTCTCATCCTATGAACAAGACAACCGTTCAAGCGGATTTGTCCCTATCTCCGAGCGCCGGAGTTCTGCCCGGTCCGGGAAAGGGAGGAGTTTTTTACTGGGCTTCCAGTTCGCGTTTGGTTTTCGATCCGTATCGGGAATTTAAAACCAACGAACAATACACTCTCAGTTTAACGAGCGCGTCCAAAACGATCGACGGTCGAGATCTTACGAACTATTCGCAGAGTTTCACCACGGAACCCGACTACTTGATGACGAACAAGATCAATACTACGAACACTCTCGGCGGAACGAACGATATCACGTTCAACAAAGCGACTACTCCTACGTTGACGTTGACTTCCACGTTTAACAATCCGGTCGTCGGTGCGAACTCGATTCAATCCATCCAGCTTAAACACATGGGAGATCCGAACACGTCGGGAATCAACATCTGCAATTCTCCGTGTAACATGAGTTCTACGTTTACGACCAATCTTTCGACTTCGGCGATTCCTCCTTATATCGGAGGGAACGTTTATTATTACGAAATCACCGTCGCTTCCGGAAAGGTGTTCAAACGATTCGCTACGTTCAATTACGGAAACGTTAATACGACGCCGAACAATCCGATCGTCAACGGCGGATCGTTGATTTTAGATCAGGCGCAGGCGATGCCTTTCTTGTCGAAGGTTCTCGAACGATTCTCCGCGGGAAATTTTAAGGTAAACGGAAAGACCTTCAATCAATTTGCCGATTCCGATAAAACGACCGCGAGAAGATCGAGCTATTGTATCGATTACAATGGGATCGGAAGTTTTACCATGCCCGCATATATCCGTTACTATGGAGATTCCGCTACGGGATTCGGAGACGGTTATTGCGGACCCTCCGGGGACAACCCGGGAGGTTTTACGGAAGAAGGCTGCGCGACCGTGATCTTTACGGACTGCACGGACTTCGATATCGACGTTTATATCACGGGTATCAACGTTTATACGAACGTCGCCGGTTATCCCGGGCTCAAGAACATCGGCGTTTCTATGGTCGCGAATAATACGGGAGAATTGGGTTTCGACTTCAAGGGAAAAACCCTCGCCGTCGACATGATTATGATCGCGAAAAGCCGGGGCTCCTTGTTTTTAGTAATCGGATCGGGAAACCGTTTCGTATTCTCTACGACCGCATATTTGAACTACAACGACGCTCCGCCTGCGGATCGTTCGACGACTGGAAAGGCGAGTTTGACCGTAGATACAAACGGAGACGCTTCGCTTAACATTTTTACTCCTATTACGAACTTGACCAACTTCAATACGACGGATTGGTCGAACAATCTTACGGTAAAGGATAGAACCGGAAGAGTGAATTCGGTTCTTCTCGAGGCTACGACGAGCGGAATCGCGGGTTGGTTATCCGGAACCACGGAAGGAGCGGCGAACGGAATGGTTCCTGCTTTGACTCCTCTTATCACACGTTCGATGCTTCGCAACTTTATCGAAGACGTGGCTCCGTCCGTTTTGAATTCCATCATCGGGTCTTTGAAAAATCCGGGAGTCAATATCGCTCTGCCTTCTTATCTTCCGGCGCCTTTGGCGAACTTCGCGTTGAACATCAAGATTCAGTTGGGTGCGGATTCTCAAGTGCGCGTAACCGGTTTGAACAAAGGAATCGTGGGTTCCATCGATCTCGGAATCTCCGCGGCAAGTCCGATCGGTTCTCCTCGTTCGCATCAGGTTACGAGCGGTTTCGTAGTCAGCAAGCCGACCGGAGCCATGAGCAATCTCTATCAATTTTCCAAGAGCAACGCCAATCCGGGTCTTCTTCTTTCTTTGACGGTCGACTCGATCACACAAGCCGCGTATCATCTTTGGAAGAACCGGGCTTTGGATCTGAGCATCGATAAGGCGTTCATCGATACGATCAAGCTGTATGCGGGAAGCGATCCGCTCTTTCAATTGACTGAATCGCTGATCAAGGTTTCTCCGATCGTTAACATTCTCGCTCCGGGAAGATCGTCTTTGATCGGAATCGATCCCGTAACGGGAGCGGTTGTTCCCGCGATCAGCGGAACGGACGATATCATCATTCAGGTGAGTCCGATTCAAGCTCCGAACGGAACGTTAAAGCCGGTTGTGGGAACCGCCAAACCGAAATTGGAAGTGAACTTCACCGATATTCAACTTTCCATTTTAGGAAAGAGGGCGGATAACTCCACGTATCTCATCAGCACGGCCAGAGCGAGTTTGAAAGGACTTGCGGATTTCGATTTCGTTACCTTTTCCAATCCGACGGGAAATCCCGCGTATGCGAATCTCAACGCGTTGCAGATCAAAATTTCAAACGGTTCGACCTTGTCTTACACGTTGGATATTCTGGAAGGTTCTTCCGGAGCGGGTGCGCCGAATCCGTTCGGTCTGGATCCGAAAGGAATTCTTTCCGTGGTGGATCCTCTGGTTCCGTCCTTGATCGTTCCTTTGGTCAACAACGTGTTGAAGGAGATTCCGCTTCCTGCGAGCATCAGTTTGCCCGCGCTAACGCATCCGACCAACGGAACTGCTTGCGGAATCATTACGAAAACGACACATTCTTATCTTTATACTCTGCCGATCGTGGATACGGAACCGTATCCGTACGTTTTCGGAGGACTTCGTTTAACATCGGGGGGGCCTGCCGCTGCGGATCCGGGCGTCTTGATTACCTGTCCGTAGCCGAACGATCATAGAAGCGATGTTTTAATTTTCTTCGCGCTAAGGATGTGGAGCGGGCGTAAGCAGTCGCCTCGGAAAGAGGCGACCGAAGGCGAGAGCCGGAGCGCGTAACAAGCCTGGTCTGCGCGCCTTTTGCGTAGTATCGTATATTACGTTTTTTGCAAGCGTGCAGAAGCGCCCGAACGTTTCGGATTTATCTCCAATAGGAAAGAATCATGGCCACCGCTTGAAGGGCGAGAAAATTATATCCGGCGCCGATTCCGAAAAATTTCCAGGATCTGCCTTCGAAGGCCACGTCGTTCAGCAACATCGGAACGTAAAATCCGAGCCAAGTGTAAAATCCGGAAAAGAATCCGTAGACGTAAGCGGGGCTGTCTTCGCCCGCATTCCAAGAGGACGCTCTCCAAACGTTCGTGGTATAAAACAGAACGTATGCCGTTAAAAAAGAACCGATTACCATAATCCCCATGGATTTCCACATGTCCTTCGAGTTCGGAACGAAATCAGAGGGAATGCCCATTTCCTTCATCCAGGCTTTACCGAAGATCGGTCCGTACCAGAGCCAGCCGATAATAACGTTCGCAACGACGGCAACTAGGACCGCCAGATAGTTGATGTGTAGTTCAGGGTGCATAATTTCTCCTTTTTTCTAAGAAAGAGAATTGTATAAGGCGCCGCCGAACGGATGTCAAGCGGTTCTCGGGCACAAAAAAACCCGGCCGAAGCCGGGCACAGCGGATGTTGGTTTTGGTTAAAGAGAAACTTATTGTTTACCGTAGGTCTCGTCCTTCTGAACGTCGTCGGGAGGAGTCCAACCTTCCGGAGTGTGACAAGAAAGACAGTTCTTTAAGGAAACGTTCTTTTTTAATCTTGCTTCGAAACCGGACAGAGCTTTCAGCTTCTTTATGATTCCTTCATATTCAACTTTCTTCATATCGGAATCTTTGGGAGAAACAAACGTTCCTTTTCCCTTTTCCTGAAGAATTTCCTTTCCTTCCGAATCGGAGACCAATACTTTCCCTTCGCAGGTGCAAAAGGAAGAATCCTTCGTTTTCGGATCGTATAAAACGGAGAAGGAAGTTCCGCGAACGCCGGCGGTCGATGTCGCTGTCGCCACGTCGAATTTTTTGCCTTTTAGTCCCACGATTTTGAACCAGGCGAAACCTTGATTCACTTCGACGCGTCCGTCCTTCGATTCACCGTGAAGACTTGCGAGTTTTACCTTACTGTTCTGCTGAATCTTGAATTCGGAACCCTTGTAAACGATGGTGATCCTGGACCCGTTTCCGGTGGAAATCAAATCTCCTTCGTCCACGAAATCGTTCGATTTGAGAGGCTCCCAAGAGGTTTTGCCGGTCTTTTGAACATGAGCTTTTCCTAATAAAAAGCCGACCTTTGCGTCTCCCGTTTTCGATTCCTGACTCAGAAGAACGATCGAACTTCCGGTCATCGTAAGCGAGAGAAGTATCGATGCGATCTTGAATTTGCGGTTCATAACAATCTCCTAATTTAAAACTCTATCGTTGTCTTTAAGATAATCTGTCTATCTAAGGCGGAATAGGAAAGAATTCCCGGTCCGCCGGCTCCGTTAAACTGATTCAAATATTCCCGTTCGGTTCTTTCGGTCCCGTTCACGTCGATGTAAGAATTCTGTGCGATTCCTCTGGAATCGAAATTCTTGTTTTCCACATAACCGAGCGCCATTCTAAACTGAGGCATTACGATCCACTCGAAAAAGACGCTGACCCTTCGGAAAGAACTCTTACTCGCATAACCGTTGTTCGACGTTTCGGGGACGGAGGCCGCCAAGGCGGTCGGTAGCGTCTGCGTGGAAACGGGAACTCCCGTTCCCGGAATCCATTCCTTCTGCTGGGAATCGGTCGTTCCTACGATTCCGTTATTCCCCGTTCCGCGTTCGATTCTTCCTAAAATGGAAAAGTTGCCGATTCCGACGGAGAACCAAGCGTAAGCGCCTCTCCCGAATCGATCCTTTCCGTAAACGGCAGGAGGAGCAAACGGCTGGAAACGATCGCGGAGTTCTCCCGCGTATTGTCTTTTAAAGAATGCGCCGATCCCGAAATTCAGTTGAACCGCGCCGTTCCATATTAAATCGAATTCGGAACCGGCCGTGTCCGATTGAAGGGAACGGTTGCTCTTGAAGTAGCTCGTGTTCGGATCGAGATCGTTTCGCACGCAACTGGTTTTTCCTTCGTAACATTCGTTTTTCCGCGCTCCGAACGCGTTTTCCCTTCTATAAAAAAGATGAAATCCGGCTTTTCCTTTCTCGCCTAACTCTGGTTCAACGGACACGCGCGAGGATATATCCATTCCCGCCGAATTGGTGTTCTGGGCCTCGCGATATCCTTCTCCGTTGCTCAGCATCAGCTGGGAGCTTACGATCGACCATTTTCCGGTCGCGCTGAGCCCGATGTCGGCCGGCTGCGGAGAAAAACCGAGGGATTCGAGAGGTCCGCGATCGATATATCTCCACTTCCAATAGTTGCTCCACTGCGTGTAAGTGTGAGGCAGTTCCTGCATTCCGAAGTTGAGCGTGTAATTTCCCGCGGACGTTTCCCACGTTTTTTTAATACTCGCTCTGCGGATAGCGATCACATAAGGATTCGGCTTCGTTCCTCCGTCCAATCGTGTATCCGCTGTTAGTTGAGCGTTTCGGACCAATTCTCCCCAAAGTTCGGTTTGTATTCCGGTTTCCTGAAACGTCTTCGAGATCATCAATAAGGTCCAAGGAGTGGAGAATCCGACTCTGTCGTTCGCGTTCATATACGGGTTTGCACCGTTGTTTGCGGTCCCCGAGTTGTCGCTGCCCAGCTTTTCCCCGTAGGACGGCGAGATAACACCACGAACGTCCAGCCCGTAGTAGGCGTCCGGTTCGTCTTTTTTTGTTGTAACAACTGGTTCTGCAAACATGGTCTCAGCAGTCAATAAGAACGATGATATTAGAATGAAACGGATCGATTGTATTTTCATGATTCCTCTGAACCGTTAGTAGCCGGGAAAAAGTTATTTCCGTCAATTTTTTATGCGATTTCATTCTTCTTCTTTTCCTCTTAAAAAAAACAAACGCTGGCAATTCTTTTCCCAAAAGAGTATGCTCTTGGGAAATGAAACGCAGGTTTTGAGGAATTAAAGGATGAAATCCGGAATGACGGGAAATAAATTGTGCGTTCCAATGTTTATACTAAGCAGGTGAATTGAAAATGAACTCCGGTAAGCGCATACGCTGGTTTAAACTTTTTTTCTGGTTCTCCATAAACACCGTCATCGGAACCATGAACGCCCTTTTGATCGCGCACAATTCCGAGTCTCCCTTTTGGAAAGTCTTTCTCGCTACCCAGATCACCACACATTTCGTTTGCGGGATCGTGGAGATGACCGTGGAGTCCTTGAATTCTTCCGGACAAAAACACGGATTTATAAAATCCGGCGTTATCTTAATATTAGCGTCTTGTTTTGCGGCGATCGTGGGAGTTGCCGCCGGAGGAATTCTTCACGCGATCGCGTTGACCGATGAAACGCCGGGGAAACATCACGGCGGTTCGTACAATATCCTTTTGAGTTCCCTGATCCTCGCGCTCTTTATCTCCGTATTGGAAAAATCCATGCAGATTCTCATCGAAAAGAAGAAGGAATCCGAAAGCGCGCTCAAGGAACTTCACTACGCCGCGCTTCAATCGAGGATGGACCCGCATTATCTATTCAATACTTTGAATACGATTCACGCTCTTTTGGAAATCGATCCCTCGAGGGCGGATCGTGCGATTCTTCTTTTATCGGATTCGTATCGCTTTTTAACCGAAAGACATTCCGAAAGACTCGTTTCGTTTCGGGAAGAATGGGAATTTACGAGAAACTATCTCGAACTTCAGAAGATCCGCTTCGCCGATTTTATGGAGCTTAGAATGGAAAGCAAAGGGGACTTTTCCGGAATTTCGATTCCTCCTTTGTCGATTCAGCCTTTGGTCGAGAACAGTTTCAAACATTCCGTAAATTCCGGAGACGTTCAGAGGAAGATCTGCGTAAGCGCGGAGATTAAAAACGGAAAGATACGGATTTCGATCGAGGACAACGGAACGATTTCCACGTCGAGAAGACAGTATTCCGGGCCCGGGGGAGGATTCGGAATGCAGGCGATAAGAAGCACTTTGAGAAACATTCAGGCGAGACTGGATTACAATTTCCGGGACGCCATATTAAAATTGGAAGAAGGGGAGACCGGAGGGACCACGGTTCTTTTGGAATATTCCGTATGAAAGATTTATTATATTCTGTTTTGATTGTGGAGGACGAGGCTCCTGCCAGGGAGCTCCTCCGCAAATATCTGGAAGAATGGACTTCCTTTAGGATCGATGCCGTTGCCGGTAACGGCCGTCAAGCGCTCGAGGTTTTGGAACGGAAGAATTTCGATCTTGTCTTTCTCGACGTGAATCTACCCGAAAAATCGGGGATTCAGGTTTTGGAGGAGAAGGGCAAACCCGCTCCGGCGCTCGTGTTTACGACGGCGTATCGGGATCACGCGTTGCGCGCCTTCGAGGCGGGCGCTTTGGATTATCTGTTAAAGCCGTATTCCCGCGAACGTTTTCGTGAGACGATGACCCGAGTCGAGGAATTTCTATCCGTCCGCAAAAAAGGAAACAAGGCCGAAGCCTTTTTGTTTTTCCGGGAATCGGGTATTTTGCACCGTCTCAGCCTTTCCAAACTTTTGTATCTGACGGCAAACGGAAAAAAATGCGTGTTGCACAGCACGGACAAGGATCATGAAACTCCGAAACTTCTGGGGGATTTGGAAGAGGAACTTCCGGGAGATCGTTTCGTGAGAATTCATAAAAAGTATATTCTTAATTTGGAATATATTTCGGGGATGAAATCGAACGCGGGCGGAGGATACGAGGTGTTTCTGAACGACGAGGACGAAACGGTTCTTCCCGTCGGAAGGGAATACGTTTCCGTATTAAAGGAAAAATTCCGAGAAAACGTGAACTAATCCCGGAACCAGTGTTTCTTTCGAAACCAATATATCATTCCCGGAGGGATCAAAGCCGCGCCTGCGACCGTAAAGAATAAGAACGGGACGCTGTCATAGGGAATGGCGGTGAAGTTCATTCCGAAAAATCCGGTAAGAAAGGTCAGAGGCATAAAGATCAAACTGATCAACGTAAGTCGCTTAACGACGTCGTTCGTTCTTTGGGAGATCACCGAAAAATACGCGTCCATCGTGTTTCCCAAAAGATCCCGATCCATATCGATCGTTTCGTACAGCCTGTTCAAATGATCGTAAACGTCCCGGAAATAGATCTGAATCTTGGGACTTAAAAAATTGCCGTCTCTTCGGATTAAACTGTTCACAATTTCGCGTTGCGGGGAAAGAACCCTTCGAATGCGCGTAAGATTCCGTTTTAAAAAGAGAATACCCGCAATCGTCTGTTGGCTGTCTTGGTTTACGAGGATCTGCGCTTCGATCCGTACGATTTCCTCGCTCATCTTATCGAGGATCGGAAAGTTGGAATCCACCGTTTGATCGAAAAGCATATACAGAATCTGATCGGTTCCCCGGGAAAGAGGATTGCCCTGTGTCATACAACGCGATCGCAGTTGTTCGATCAACGGTTCCTCCTTTTGATGAACGGTTACCACGAACTTCTCGTTATAAAAGATATGGATCTCGTTGCTTCGGAGAATTTTTTTGTCCGCGTCGTATTGAAAACGATGTAGAACGATAAAGATATACGAACCGTATTCTTCCAGTTTCGGTCTTTGGTTTTTGTTGATGCAATCTTCGATCGCGAGCGGGTGAAAGTTGCATTCTCTCGCAAGAAAATCGAGATCTTCTCCTTCCGTCGAATCCAAATCGATCCAAACGAGTCCTTTGCTGCAAAGCCATTCGAGTTCGGGAATTGCCGCCGGTTTGTCGCCCGCTTCCAAAAGAACTTCGCAAGGACCGGCCACCGTTTTTTCCTGACCGCCTTCGGGAAAGGATTCCGTGAGTAAGATTCGTTTCAAACAGAGAGTCTCCGACGGATGAGACTATCCGGCAAAGCGACTCTGGCAAGGAGAATTATTTGGGGGAGAATTTGTCGTAGTTCCGACAATCCGCCGTAACACAAGCGCGGCCCCCGCCCTCATCGGGTGGAGGTGGCGGGTTTTGCGGGAAACCCTCGGACAATTTTCCACTAACATAAAATTCCTCTTTTGTAAAGTGGAATTTACTTGGACGAAACTTGTCGGAACTACGACAAATTCCCGGACGCTTGCCTATGCCTCGCAAAGAGCCGACGACAAAGTTCCGTTGCCTTTCGGCTAACTCGCTCTCTAAACTCAAATTTCGTTCCCTATGGGTCACTCGATAAATCGCGTTAACTCAGCAGAACGCTCTCTAAACTCAAATCTCGTTCCCTATGGGTCACTCGATAAATCGCGTTAACTCAGCAGAACGCTCTCTATGAATCGCGTTCTATGTATTCTTCAGCGTGTAAACGAGATAGTTCCGAAAGTCGTCGAGGGAGAATTCTTTCTTGTTGGTAAGATAATTGATCATGTAACCGATCGTAGTCGAAGCGAGGTTTTTGATCTCGAATTCGGTGTAGTTCGGTTTAACGGCGCGGATCGTCTTTTTGGAAGTTTCAAAAAAGATCATATTCACGAGGTGAATGTTTCTTCGTTTGAGTCTGTGGATCTTCGGTTGAAGCATCAGATTCCAATACAAACGGAGATATTCCTCGTTTTCCTTCACAAGGGTGATGATACTTTCCGAAACGAGCTGGATCAGATCCTCCGTGCTCGGATTGGAAACCACCTCGTCCGTGACGTATCGCTTTAGAATTTTATCATGCGATTCGATGATCCCTTCCAGGATCGCTTCTTTCGAGTCGAAATAGCGATACGCGAGCCCGAGAGACATTCCCGCCTTCGAAGCGACCTGTCTCATCGTGGTTCCGTGATAACCTTGTTCAGAAAAAAGTTTAAGGGAAGTTTTTAGGATCAGATCCCGGGTGTCTTTCGCCATTCTTATCGGATCGAGTAGAGAACCTTTCTGGCTCCGATTCTTTCCCGATTGGTTTCCATTCTGTTTTTATAAGAGAACGCCTTTTCGGGTTTTAAAACGGAGAATAGATCGTAGAGTTCGATCTCAAAGAAGAGCATCGCTTCCGCGACTTCTTCCGGATTCTTTTTCAAAGCTTCCGATGTATTTACGACTACGTGTCTTGAATTGATAAGGTCGGGACCGATGACTTCGGCGACCTTTCTGAAATTGGACTTCGTGATCGTTCCTCCGACGGAAGTACGTTTTCCTCTTTCTCTGGAAAGATATACGATGTTCTTCGTGACCCGCATCACTTCTTCGTCGTCCGGAATCAAACCCATGGAAGCGGAGAGATCGGAGCGAGCCGCGGTGACTTGATCCAAATCCTCGAAAGGACGTGAATCCGCGATCTCCATCAGATTTTTATAACCCGTGATCGTTTCCAAATTGATCGACTTGGAAACCTTGCCGTAGTTCACGGGAGTAAGCATGCTTTTCAATGTCTGAATAAAATTTTTGAGTGCGTATGAGGATTCGATCATAGGAGCGCAGATTCCTTCGATCTCCTCTTTGACGAGCATACGGATATCCGTCCTCGCTTCGGGGCCGCCGATTTTAACGGTGACCGGAACCAGATCCTTAGCCGCTAAATGGAGAATTCGGATTTCATCCGCGTCCATATCCTCCGTTTCGGTGCCGCCTTTCAGTCCGCAAATCGGATACTGATCGGTAAGAGAAACGAGGGTTCTTCTGAGTTCGATGAGTTTACGGTCTATCTGCTCTTTCACGCTAGAAGTATCGACCGATTTTGAAAAACCGATAGAATTTTTAACGCAGGATTGACAACTGAAGTGAGATTCTTTTTGCTTTCCCTTATGCAGGAACCCGAGGTAAAAACAAAGGATTCTTCCTCCGGGGAAGAATCTCCCATCAGCTCTACTTTTTCCTTTATTCTGATCGTGATCCTGGTATTTGCCTTCAAATCCTCGGTTTTAGACGCGAATAATATCCCATCGGGATCGATGATCCCCACCTTAAAAATCGGGGATTTTCTCTTTGTAAACAAGATGAGATACTCGGTTCGGATGCCGTTCACCGAAGCGGAGCTCTTTCGGATCGACGATCCGAAACGCGGAGACATCGTAACCTTCGCACCGCCGTTGCGCGCTCTGAGTTTGGGCGACAGCCGGGACGGATTCTTTGCAAAGCGCTACGTCAAGCGGGTCATCGGATTGCCGGGCGATACGATTCGAATCACCTCTAAATTTCTTTCCACAAAGAAGGGAAACGTGAACTACTCCGTGATCGAATACAAGGAGAAGGGATCGGAAACGTTTCAAAACTACGAACCGGTAGAAGTGGAAGAGGGGGACGTCCTCGGTGATTTGGACAATCTTTACGCGCCGACCAGAACCTTGTTTCAGGAAAAAAAGCCAGGATTTGAACACTACGTGCTCGAAGGCTACGAAGAAGACAGAAAACGCCTCGACGGTTACGAATGTAATTTTTCGATCGGGTGCGAAATTCCCGAAAATCAATACATGGTCGTGGGAGATAACCGGGACGATTCTCACGATTCCCGCGCTTGGGGATTCGTAAAACGGGAGGACATTCTCGGAAAAGCGCTCGTCATTTATTTTTCCATCAACTGGAAGGACAACGTCTGCGAGTATAAAAACGGAAAGGAACTTTCCGAAAAAGGCCCGGAGTTCGCGGAACGGTATCAAGGCGAAGAACTCGTAAAAAACTGTCATCCTTCCGAGATCGGTTTAATCCGCGAAGAAAGCAAACTTGGCTGGATCGAACGCACGCTTCGTTATAGAATCTGGAGAATGGAAGTGCGCTGGAATCGAATCGGCAAGATTCTGCGTTAGGCGTTATGTCTGAGAAAAATTTAGAACCGTCCGGAAAAGAAGAATCCTCCGGCAAGGAAAACGATCCTTCCGGATTTCAAAAGGAATCTAAATCGAAGGAAAAAGAAATTTCTCCCTGGGAATTTGCGGGTCTTGGAATGGAATTCGCGGTGATTGTCGTCGGTTCGGTATATCTTGGAAATTATTTGGATACGAAGTTTCATTCTTCTCCGTTCGGTTTGCTCGGAGCTTGCCTTCTCGGATTCTCCTACGGAATTTACTACATCATTTATAGAACGACACTGAAGAAGTAGCGTAGTTCCGACTTTTTTCCAAGAATCCTCTTTCTTTCAATCGAAACGATCGTTTTGATGGGAAGAATTTCTCGTAGATACGACTTTCTAAATCGAATCGTTATTTCTTGGATCGCCCGACCGTTTCGCTGAACCACCGTTCATTAAACGCGAGTTTGCGCTCTTCCGATTTGTGCCTGTCGGAATTCAAACTTCTCTTTCAAAAAAAATCGAACTCTGCAAAAAACGAAGAAACTTTTCGGCTCTTTCGTGGTTACCTTGTCGGTCGATTTGTTTTTATGAATCTAAAACGTATTTTTCTAATATTCTTCGCGGGAACCGGAATCGGATTCTTTGTCAACTGTGCGCTCTTGTTTCCGGTTGAAACCGCGACGGAACGTTGGCGGAGTTCCGTCCAAAAATTGGAGCGGTCTTCCGGCCAAGACCGAAGACTCGCCGAAAAAGAATACGTTACTCATCTCGAAAGTTTTCAAGGGGATTCGATCGAAACCAAGGAATCGCTTCGAAACTTTATTCTCGCCGAAACCGCGAGTCGATTCAATTCGCAGATCGCACAAAAGGATTGGGCAGCCGCGGCGTTCATCGCTTCGATTTATGCCGAAACGATTCCGTTTTTAGGAATCGGGGATATTACGATCAAAGGAACCAAAAGCGGAAATCTTTATTCCGCACGCGAATACTTTGTCGCGGACCTGATTGCGTATACGGGAGAAAGCAAGGACGATCGTTTTCTTCCTCTCATTCAAAAGATGATTCCGAATCCGATCGGCGATGCAAGGCTCGCGTTCAATCTCGCTTGTCTGCACGCATTGAACGGAAACAAACAAGAAATGCTGCAATACATGAAGATCGCTTTGTTTCTAGGAAAAGAAACCGTGGACTTTGAAAACGACTCCGACTTTAACGCGTTTCGTTCCGATCCCGATTTCATCAAAATGATTTGGGATGGTCCCGCCTTGAATCCTTCCTTGATTCCGCCGGCTTCGAAACCGAATCTTTCATCTCCAAAACGTTAAAGGGAGAAGGAGGAAGTTCGACCGTTTTTCGGTAAAGTGTGGGAACTCATACAAATCGACTGACTAACGGCAAAGTGTGGGAACTCATACAAAACGACTGACTAACGGTAAAGTGTGGGAACTCATACAAATCGACTGAACAACGGTAAAGTGTGGGAACTACCACGAATTTCTCGAATTACGTTGGCCTCTTCTTCTCGCCGAAAAACGTAGGAACTACCACAAATCCCCATTTCCACAATCAAAATTGAATGGCCCCCGGAAGATCTTGATTCTTCTTGGAACCGTAGACGACTGCAAAGAGGAAACGAACAAAAATGAGCTGGAAGAAGTATCTCTTAGGACTTGCCGTTTTGATTCTTGCCTTAGCTACCGGTTACGAAATCTTTTATCCCGAAAGGAAATTTCTTTCCGGAAGCATTCTCGCCTTGTGTTTGCTTGTTCCTTTTTATCTCTTAAAAATTCTCGCGATCGTTAAATTTCCCGAAAAAGGTGTGGGAATGCAGATGGGCATAATGGCAGCATCGTTCTTTTGCAACGGAATCGGCCTTTGGGTAACAGTTTCACAGAACGATAGTTCTGATCTTATAATTGGTTTTTTGATTGCCCATTTCAGCCACTTTCTAATAGTTGTATTCGCGAGCTGAATTCCGGAATCGCTTATACATACAAAGAAGGCCGGAATGTCGCCAATTCTGTGCAAGCGGTTCGTTTTTCACCGTTCCGTTTTTGACTCGAACAAATGAATCTTAACAAGACTTCTTTTATGACAAAAAAGTTTATCTTCTTTGCTTTCTTAATCGTATTACTTCAATTCCCGATTTTTGCATCCGAGGAATCTTCTCACGAAGCAGCCTTCGATCTAAACGAAGTCATCGTTCATCACTTGATGGACAACGCCGAGTTCCCGCTCAATTTCGGAGGGATTCAGGTTTTCGAGGGAGAGACCGGTTTTGATCCTTCTGCTTCGGCGATCTTTACCGACCACGAAACCGGAAAACGTTTCCACTACGTGGGCGGATTCGATATGCACATTACGAAACGCGTCACGATGATGTGGATCGTAGCCTTTCTTCTTTTTATCATCTTTATTCCTGCGGCGAGAATCATCGCAAAGAATCCTCTGAAGATTCAGTCCCGTTTCGCAAACACGGTCGAAGTGTTCGTAAACTTCTTACGTAAGGACATCGTAGACGAAAGTATGCACGGACACGGTCACGGCTACTATCACTACATCTTCACTCTGTTCTTCTTTATCTTATTTTGTAACTTGATGGGGCTGGTTCCTTCCGTCGGCGAGTTGCTCGTTGTCGGTAAAGAATACGGAGCGATTGCGGCGACTAAGATCGGTTTGATCACGCCCGTTCCCGACCAGTTGATTGCGGCGCACGGCGGACACGGTTCACATCACGAAGCGCCTCTCGCCGCAAAGATCTGGAGCGGTATCACCGTAACCGGAGATATTTCCGTAACGATGACGCTTGCGCTTCTTACCATGTTCTTAATTTATACCGCCGGTTTCATTTATCAAGGACCGAAGTTCATCTGGCATTCCGTTCCAAACGGAGTTCCTCTTCCGCTCTATTTGATCATGTGGCCTTTGGAGTTCATCGTTTCTCCGATGGCAAAAACATTCGCACTTACCGTGCGTCTTTTGGCGAACATGACCGCGGGACACGTTATCATTCTCGCTTTGATGGGTTTTATCTTTCAGTTTCAGTCTTGGGGAATCGTTCCCGTTTCGGTGATCGGTTCGGGACTCATCTACGTCTTGGAAATCTTCGTGGCTTTCCTTCAGGCGTATATTTTCGTATTGCTTACTTCCTTATTCGTGGGATTAAGCATGCATAGGCATTGATTAGAGAATATTGAATCAACAAGGAGTCAATTGACAATATGGAATTTGGATTAGGATATATCGGTGTGGGTATCGCGGCTGGAGTCGCAATTCTCGGAGCAGCTCTCGGAATCGGAAGAATCGGTGGTTCTGCTACTGAAGGTATTTCAAGACAACCGGAAGCTGGCGGAAAAATTCAAACTGCAATGATTATCGCTGCAGCTCTTATCGAAGGTGCCGCTCTGTTCGCTCTCGTGATCGCTTTCCAAGCTGCGGGAACTCTGAACGAAGGTCTGAAAGCTACCGTTGCGAACCAAACTAAAGCTTCTGCAACTGCAGCAACCGAAGAAAAAGGAAAGTAAAACTTGGTACTCTTAGCTGCTAAGGGATTAAGCCTCCTAGATGTGAACCCGGGTCTGGTAGTCTGGACTCTGGTTACCTTTCTAGTCGTAGTCTTAGTTCTGAAAAAGTTTGCCTGGGATGTAATTCTGAATGCTCTCGACGAAAGAGCCGAAACCGTTCAGAACGATATCAAAAAGGCCTCAGAACTCCGTTCGGAAGCGGAAGCTCTTCTGAAGGATTACGAAGCTAGGTTGAACTCTGCGAAAGACGAAGCAAATGCGATGATCGCCGAAGCCAAGTCCGATGCTCTGAAACTGAAGAACAAACTCTTGGAAGAAACAAACCAAGAAGTGAAAGCTCAGAAAGAACAGGCAGTGAAAGAGATCGAACTCGCGAAAGGCAAAGCTCTGGAACAACTGCAATCCCAGCTCGTCGATATGACGATCTCCGTTGCGGGTAAAGTTTTGGAAAAACAACTCAAAAGCGAAGACTACAAAGCTTTCGTTGAAAACGAACTAGACAAACTCAAAAAACTGAGCGCATAAAACAATGAACGACTCCGGTGTCTCGAAAATATACGCGTCCGCCCTTTTGGGAGCGAGTTCCGCTCCGGAAGAAGTGGAACAAGAACTCGCGGATTTAGTTCAGCTTCTTTTTCAAGAGGAAAAGATCAGGAATTTCTTTCTTTCTCCGACCGTATCGATCGAGGAGAAGGAAACGATTCTTGTAAAAAATCTCCGGGGAAAAGTTTCAGAGACGACTTTGAACTTTCTCGGAGTGCTTTTAAACAAGGGAAGATTTATCAGTTTCCCGGACATTCAAAAGCAGTTTACGGAAGAGCTGGATAAGAAGAAAGGAAGAGTTCGCGCGCAAGTAAGAAGTTATCCTTCTTTAGAACCTTCTCAAATCACCAAACTCGAATCCATACTTTCGGAAAAATTCAAATCGCAATTCATTCTGGAAGTCTCGGAAGATAAGTCTCTTCTGGGCGGATTTGTCGTACAATTCAATGACTTAAAAATCGAAAAGTCAATCGCTTCCCAGCTCAAGGAAATCAAGAAAGCCATGCTGGAAAAGAAATTACCGGTTGGAGCCATCTATGAAAATTAAAACAGACGAAATTACGTCCGTTCTCAAACAGGAAATTTTAAATTATAAGAAAGACCTCAGCGTAGAAGAAGTCGGAACGGTCCTCGAGATCGGTGACGGTATCGCTCGGGTTTACGGACTCAAAAACGTGATGTCCGGAGAGATGGTCGAGTTCCAAAACGGAATCTTCGGTCAGGCGTTCAACCTCGAAGACAACTCCGTAGGTGTGGTCGTTTACGGAGATTATCTCGCAATCCAAGAAGGATTCACCGTAAAAAGAACGAACCGCATTCTCGAAGTTCCGGTAGGACCGGAGCTTCTGGGCCGCGTAGTAAACCCGTTAGGTGAACCCCTCGACGGAAAAGGGCCGATCAACGCAAAACTTACCAGACCCGTTGAATCTCCCGCTCCTGGAATCGCGATGAGACAACCCGTAGGCGAACCGATGCAAACAGGAATCAAAGCGATCGACGCGATGATCCCCGTCGGACGCGGACAGAGAGAGCTCATCATCGGTGACCGTGGAACCGGAAAAACTTCCATCGCACTCGATACGATCATCAACCAAAAAGGCGCGGGTGTTATCTGCGTTTACGTTGCGATCGGACAAAAAGCTTCCACAGTCGCTTCCACAGTTGAAATGCTCCGCAACAAAGGCGCACTCGAATATACGATCGTGGTTTCCGCGACTGCCGCTGAACCCGCTCCGCTTCAATACATCGCTCCTTACTCCGGATGTAGCATGGCGGAATACTTTATGTATAACGAAAAGAAAGCGACTCTCGTAGTTTACGATGACCTTTCTAAACAAGCGGTTGCCTATCGTCAGATGTCTCTTCTGCTTCGTCGTCCTCCGGGTCGTGAAGCGTATCCCGGAGACGTATTCTACCTTCACTCAAGACTTCTCGAAAGAGCGGCTAAACTCGACGACAAATACGGAGCCGGGTCTTTGACTGCGCTTCCGATCATCGAGACTCAAGAAGGTGAGGTTTCCGCATACATTCCGACTAACGTGATTTCGATCACCGACGGACAGATTTATCTCCAGTCCAACTTGTTCGCATCCGGTTTCCGTCCTGCGGTGGACGTGGGGATTTCGGTTTCCCGCGTCGGTTCCGCGGCGCAGATCAAAGCGATGAAACAAGTCGCCGGTAAGATGAAACTCGAACTCGCGCAGTTCCGCGACCTCGAAGCATTCGCTCAGCTTGGAACCGAACTCGATCCAGCGACCCAAGCGCAGTTGGATCGCGGAAACAGAATCGTTCAGATGCTCAAGCAGCCCGTTTCTTCTCCGTATCCTGTGGAAGAACAAGTCGTGGAAATTTTCGCGGTAACGCGCGGATTTATGGATAAGATTCCGGTCGCAAGAGTTCAAGAATACG